>NZ_JBFULE010001342.1:0-898 GCF_056400485.1 Roseateles sp. P5_B10 | reverse complement strand
GCCACGATGCGGGCCCAGGTCAACAGAGTCGGCAGCGTCAGGAACATGCCAGCATTGTGCCCATGTCGACGCCCGCCCCGGGGCACCGCCGGCGCAACTGTGGCGGCCAGCCCTCAGTTCAGGCTGAGCGGCTTGAAGCGCCGGTCCTCTTCGAAAAGGAAGGTCTCGGTGAACTTCCAGGGCTCAGGCATGCGGCGCACGTCGCCAAAGGGCGCAGCGCGATGGATGGCGTCGATGGCCAGCTGCAGGGTTTCCGGTGCAAACCTGGGCTTGCGGACGACGTTGACGCGACGCACGCTGCCGTCGGCCTTGACCTCGATCTCCAGCACCACGACGCTCAGTACATGCGAGGGCGCCTTGGTCATGAAGCTGCCTTCCGGGTTGGCCATGACGAGGCGCTCCGCGGCCTGGCGACGCAACTCGTCGTGGGTGCGCACCGGCTTGGGCGGCGGCAAGCCGGCGGGCTTGGGGGCCGCCACAACGGTTGGCGACGGCTGCGGCGCGGGCTCTAGAACCACGGCGCGTGGCACGCCGTCAGTGGGCACCACAGGCGCCGGTGCACGTGGCGTTGCCGCGCAGCCGGCCAGCAGCGGACCGATCAGCCAGCGTGCGGCGCGTTTCAAGGGGGCGATGGTGGGCACGGCGTTCTCCTCATGGCTCGCATTGTTCTGCTTCGTCCCCTGCTCGAGGTGCGACGAATTTCTCACCGCGACTGCGGCGCTGGT
The DNA here is from genome assembly GCF_056400485.1 of Roseateles sp. P5_B10. Classification (NCBI taxonomy): domain Bacteria; kingdom Pseudomonadati; phylum Pseudomonadota; class Betaproteobacteria; order Burkholderiales; family Sphaerotilaceae; genus Roseateles; species Roseateles sp. P5_B10. Next base: position 173 of record NZ_JBFULE010001342.1, on the reverse strand, counting down.
AGCGCAATGCAACGCAGCGTAAGCGTTCTACACCTCAGTGCAGCGCGCGGTAGATTTCTTCGGCCAACTCGCGCGTTCTGCACTTCAGTGCAGCGCGCGGTAGATCTCCTCGGCAAGTTCGCGCGACACGCCCTTCACGCTGCACAGCTCGTCCACGCTCGCGCCCGCCACGC
>NZ_JBFULE010001341.1:0-902 GCF_056400485.1 Roseateles sp. P5_B10 | reverse complement strand
GCGTCCAGCACCGCGTCCTCGCCGACGACGAGGCCATCGGGGATCTCGCAACCGCGATCGACGATGACCTTGGTCAGCCGGCAATGCCGCCCGATCTCGACGCCGGGCAGCAGCACGCACTGGTGGATGTTGCAGAAGGAGCGGATGCGCACGTTGTTGAACAGCACCGACTGCACGACATGCGAGCCCGACACGATGCAGCCCGCGCTGACGATGGTGTTGACCGTCATGCCGTGCATGCCGTTGTGGTCGGGGATGAACTTGGCCGGAGGCAGCTGGCGCTGGTAGGTCCAGATCGGCCAGTCGGTGTCGTAGATGTCGAGCTCGGGGCTGATGGAGGCCAGGTCGAGGTTGGCGGCCCAGAAGGCGTCCAGCGTGCCGACGTCGCGCCAGTAGGGCGTGGCACCGTTGGGATTCATGATGCAGCTCATGCCGAAGGGGTGAGCCACGGCGCGGTTCTCGGCAACGACCTTGGGAATCACGTCCTTGCCAAAGTCATGGCTGGAGGTGGGGTCGGCCAGGTCTTCGGCCAGAAGCCGGTACAGGTAGTCGGCGTTGAAGATGTAGATGCCCATGCTGGCCAGGCAGACGCCATCGCGGCCCGGGATGCAGGGCGGGTCGGCGGGCTTTTCCTTGAAGGCCGTGATGCGACGCTCGTCGTCCACGGCCATCACGCCGAAGGCACTCGCCTCGCCCTTGGGCACCTCGATGCAGCCAACGGTGCAACCCGCCCCTGTGGCGACATGGTCCACCAGCATGCTGGAGTAGTCCATCTTGTAGATGTGGTCGCCCGCCAGCACGACGATGTAGTCGGCGCCGGTGCTCTGCACGATGTCCAGATTCTGGAATACCGCATCGGCCGTGCCGCGGTACCAGCTCTCATCGTCGGTGCGCTGCTGGGC
>NZ_JBFULE010001340.1:0-903 GCF_056400485.1 Roseateles sp. P5_B10 | reverse complement strand
GTACGAGGGGAAGCCGCTGGCCAGCGACCGCCAGCCTTCGGGCGCATAGCCAAGGCCGAAACGGGCCGCGATCTGGCCGGTCAGGCCGCGGCCCTTCAGGTACTGGACGGCCCGGGGCGCCTGGCGCARCTGGGCCTTGTAGAACTCCGCCGCGCGGGCCAGCACATCGGTCAGGCTCTGCTGCCTGGCTTTGTCGGCTTTGGCGCGCTCGCGCTGTTCGGGGCTGCGTTCGTCCTGCGGCACCTGCATGCCGACCTGCTGGGCCAGGTCCTCCACCGCTTCGACAAAGGTCGCGGCGGTGTGTTCCATCAGGAAGCCGATGGCATTGCCGTGCACGCCGCAGCCGAAGCAGTGGTAGGTCTGGCGGCTTGGGCTGACGATGAAGCTCGGCGACTTTTCCCCATGGAAGGGGCACAGACCCTTGTGGTTGATGCCCGCCTTTTTCAGCTCGACATGGCGACCCACCACGTCGACGATGTCGACGCGGGAGAGCAGGTCCTGAATAAAGCCGGGCGGGATCACCCGTGGATTTTAGAGATTGGCCTGGGACGGGCTGCGCAACTGCGCAATCCAGTCGCTGTTGGCAAAGGCTTGTATCCAGCCCGGCAGGGCCGGCCCGGGCATGGCCGCCGCGATGCCGTTGCCTTGGCCGAGGCGGCAGCCCAGGCGCAACAGCTCGCGCGCATGGGCGCGGCTCTCGACACCCTTGGCCAGCACGGCACAACCGATATTGCGCGCCAAGCCGATGACGCTCTCGACGAGCGACAGGTCCTGGGCATCGCCCAGCATGCCCTGCACATAGCTGCGGTCGAGTTTGAGGGTATCCACAGGCAGGCGCTTGAGTGAACTGAGCCGCGAGTAGCCGGCGCCGAAGTCGTCCAGCGCAATGCCAATGCCCAGACC
>NZ_JBFULE010001339.1:0-904 GCF_056400485.1 Roseateles sp. P5_B10 | reverse complement strand
CCCGTAACTGACTGGCCGGCGTAGTATCAAATCCCGGTGTCACTCGATGCACCGCGCAGGAGACGATCATGGCCCGCCTCGCCAGCGCTGCAGTACTGAGCCTCTCTGTCCTTTGTGCTATCCATGCCGTCTCGGCCCGGGCCGACGACAACGCCAATCCGCGCTGGCAGGCGCGATTGCAGCTGAACAGCATCGACAGCGGCAGCGAGGCGCAGCAGCCCCATCTTGGCGGCTCCCGCGTGCTCAGCGCCAACCTGCTTGGCGACTACTACCTCACCAGCTCTGGCTTTTCCAGCCTGCGCGGCGGCCTTCGTGCCACCGGGGGCCTGCTGCTCGGCCCGCTGTCCATGTCGCAAAGCAGTGGCGGCCTGGCCCTGGGCAGCGGCCCGGTCTCCGCGGGGCGGCGCAGCCTGTCGCTGAACGGCCCTGACGGTTATTCGCTGGACAACGCCAATCTCTCCTACGTCGGCATCGGCTACACCGGCCGCGTGCACAAGAGCGGCCTGGCCTTCAGCGCCGACTTCGGCCTGATGTCAGGCTCCTATGGCAGCAGCCTGCGCCTGGGCCGTAGCAGCGCCCAGGGCTTCGAGGACGCGATGCGCGACCTGCGCTTCAAGCCCTTGCTGCAATTGGGCTTGGCGTACAGCTACTGACGCTCAACCGGGCGCGTCCCGGATAATTGCCGTTTTGCCTTTTGACGAGAACAGCAATGAGTGACGTTCAGCAACGCATCGACGACCTGGTCAAGTCCAATCGCGTCGTGCTCTTCATGAAGGGCACCGCCCAGTTTCCGATGTGCGGTTTCTCCGGCCGCGCCATCCAGATCCTGAAGGCCGCCGGCGTGACCGATCTCAAGACCTTCAACGTGCTCGAGGACGAGGAAGTGCGCCAGGGCATCAAGGAC
>NZ_JBFULE010001338.1:0-911 GCF_056400485.1 Roseateles sp. P5_B10 | reverse complement strand
CACGTTCACTTCGTTCACTGCCCCCCGAGGGGGCGCTCATGCCCTTCGGACGGCCGCGCGGACATGAAACTGGTGCTGCTCTGGACCGACATCGCGCTGTGGCTGGTGGCAGCGGCCGTCGTCGCTTACGCGTTGCGAGTGAGGCGCCAAGCCAATCTGCGTGCGACGTGGCGGCGCGTGCTGCGTGATCCGGTCGCCGCGTGTGCCGGCGTTGTCATGGCGCTCTTCCTGCTCCTCACGCTGGCCGACAGCATTCACCTTCGACACGCGCTGCTGTCGGGCCAAGGTGAGGCCGCCGTCTACGACACGCGCACGCTGTCGCTGCTCGACCTGGTCCTGCAGCGCCAGATCGGCATGCGTGAGGTCAGCTACTCATTGCCGCTGGGCACGCGTGGCTTCAACAAGGAAAGCGTTACCGACGCCCAGGGCCAAGTGAGCCGCGACTACCCGCGCCTGCAGTTCGGTGGCGCGCACCTGACCGACCCGGCGACGCAATGGTCGGCCGACGTCGTTGCGCGCGCTGCCCTGGGCCTGGCGGGCGGCCTGCTGGCCGTCGGGGTGATGGTCGTTCTGACCGCCGCGGCCCTGGCCCGTCATCACGGTGGCTGGCGCCACGGGCTGGCCGATCTTGCTGCCGACCGCACCTACTACCCGCTGCGCGCCATGCTGATCATGCTGGCCGTCATCGCGCTGCTGGCCGGGCCCGTCATCGCGCTGATGCCGCACTACCACGTCTTCGGCACCGACCGCACCGGCAACGACGTGCTCGTGCAAGCCCTCAAGAGTGTGCGCACCGCCTTCGTCATTGGCGCGCTGGCTACGCTGGCCACACTGCCCATCGCGCTGCTGCTCGGCGTGCTGGCCGGCTACTACAAGGGCTGGGTCGACGAGGCCATCCAGTACCTCTACAC
>NZ_JBFULE010001337.1:0-913 GCF_056400485.1 Roseateles sp. P5_B10 | reverse complement strand
GGCCGAGGGCTGCCGCGATGCGCTGGTGCTGTGGGGCGACGTGCTGGTGGACGGGCACAACCGCTACGGCATCTGCAGCAAGCACGGGCTGCCCTTCCAGACGGTGCAGAACCCTCGCTTCAAGTCCATGGAGGACGTGCATCTGTGGATGATCGACCAGCACCTGGGCCGGCGCAGCATCTCGGACTTCCAGCGCGGCGTGCTGGCGCTGCGCAAGCGCGAGATCGTGGCCGAGCGGCGTGCGCGCAGCGCGGCTGTGGAAGCGGCTGAGCCCGTCGCCCAGGCAGCGGCACCGGCACCCGCCCAGGACGCCCTGCAAACGCGCGAGGCCCTGGCCAAGGCCGCGCGCCTGAGCAGCAACCAGGTGGTGATGATCGAGAAGATCCAGAAGCAGGCCACGCCCGAGGTGGTGGCCGCGGTGAAGGCCGGCGCGATCTCGATCAACGCGGCCGCGGCCGTCGCCACCTTGCCGGCCGAGGAGCAGGCAGCCGCTGCGGCGGCCGGTGCGCAAGAGCTCAAGCAGGCAGCCAAGCGCGTGCGCGAGACCAAGCGCAAGCCGCCCGCGGCCGACCCGATGCTGGATACGGCAGAAGCCTCCGCGCCGGAACCCACGATGKAAGCGCTGCGCCAGCGGGTCTCGGCGCTTGAAGCCGAGAACGCGGCGTTGCGGCAGGAACTGGCAGCGCTTCGCCCACAGCCGTCCTCGCCCCACCCTGTCGAGGAAGCGCAAGCACCCTTCTGAACACCCCCAGGTCACGCTGAGGCTTGCGAACCCCACGTATCCTCTGACCCATGGCTCCCGTCCAAGCCCTGCGCCAACGCTGGCAAGCCTGGTGGCAGGCCCGCCAGTCGCCCGCCGACACCCACCAGACGACGCAGCGCAATGTCTACATCGTGCCGACCTGGGCCGGCG
>NZ_JBFULE010001336.1:0-913 GCF_056400485.1 Roseateles sp. P5_B10 | reverse complement strand
CGCCCTTCCTGGCCGAGCCAGCCCAGGCGCAGCAGCGCAGCAGCCAGGTGGCGATGCTGCGCGTGACGGGCTTCGACGTCGAACAGGTCGACCGCCTCGAGCCGGGCGCCGAGCTGAACTTCACGGTCTGGGGCACGCCGGGGGCAAACGTGCTGCTGCAGATCGACGGCAGCCGGCGCACGGTGCGCCTGGACGAGACCAGCGCGGGCCGCTATCAGGGCAGCTACATCATTGGCCGCTCGGACCGCATCGGGCCGGATTCGCGGGTGCATGCCAATCTGCGCCGTGACAACCGTGTCACGACGGCGCTGCTGGGCGAAGCGCTGCAGGCGGGCTGGCCGGTGCCGGGCGAGACGGCCCTGCGGCCGGAGATCCAGTCCATGGATGTTGTGCGCGAACGCGGCCGTGGCCGCGCTGAGGCGCTGCGCTATACCTTGCGTGGCACACCAGGTGGCCAGGCCTCCGTGCTGCTCCAGGGCAGCGAGACACGCAACATCGTCCTTGAGGAAGTTCGCCCCGGCGAATATGCCGGCACCTATGTGCTGCCGCGCGGCGCCTGGGTGGATACCGAGCGGCCTTTGACGGCCCAGTTGCGCCTGGGGGACCGCAGCGTGCGCAGCAGCGTGCCCAATGCGTATGCCAGTGTGAACCTGCCGCCGCGCCGCGCCGAGGCCTGCTATGACTGCGCGACCGTGCAGGCCGTGAATGCCGTGCAGGTCGACGGCGAGGGCCGCGTGCTCGGCACGGTGGCCGGCGGCGTGCTGGGCGCGGTGGTGGGCAGCCAGTTCGGCAAGGGCGATGGCCGCACGGCCGCTGGCGTGGCCGGTGCGGTGGGTGGCGCGCTGCTGGGCCGCGAGATCCAGAAGCGCAACAGCGAGCGCACGCAGTACGAAGTGGTGGTGCGCACGAACGA
>NZ_JBFULE010001335.1:0-913 GCF_056400485.1 Roseateles sp. P5_B10 | reverse complement strand
CCGTGCAGGCTCTTTGGAGCTGGTTCTAACTGGTATGCATCCAGTTTGCGACTGCTACCACCTCTTGAATACCACTTTGCCACCAGTGATTTCGGCGTCACCGGTGGAAACCCGGGGTTCGGGTGACAAAACGTTGCTGTCTCGGGTTGGGAGCCTTCGTCTGAAGTTGCCCTAGGGTTTGTGCTGCTGGGGCGTTGCACCCGCTCGAAGCACAATCTTGAAAGCGCTTTCAAACCATGTCCGGCTCCCATTCCTTCCCCCGTCGCCACCTGCTCGCGGCCGCACTTGGCGGCGCTGCCGGCCTGAGCCACGCCAAGGAGCAGTCGCCACTGACCGTGGCCGCATTCCCACTGGTCGACGTCATCGCCAAGGATGTGCTCAAGGGCTGGAACCAGCGTCACCCCGAGATCCGCACCGAGGTCATCAGCCGCCAGTACGACGACCACCACACGGCGATGACGACAGCGCTATCGACCTCCGGCCACTTGCCCGACGTCATCGCGCTGGAGACGAGCTACCTCGGTCGCTTCTCGCTGGGCACGGGGCTGGAGGATTTGTCGGCGCCGGCCTTTGGCGCCGAGCGCTTCAAGGACCGCTTCGTGTCCTTCGCCATCGAGACGGCGCGCAACCGCGAGGGCGCCATCGTCGCGCTGCCGACCGACATCGGCCCGGGCTCGCTGTTCTATCGCACCGACCTGCTCGCTCAGGCCGGGTTGAAGGAAGCCGACCTGACGCAGTCCTGGGAGTCTTACGTTGACGCCGGCCTGCAGCTCAAGGCCAAGACCGGCGCCTATCTGATCGGCGACGTGCGCCTGCTCAAGGACATCATCGTGCGCGGCGGCACGCCGCCAGGCGAAGGTCAGTTCTTCGACAACCAGGGTCGGGCGCAGATCACGTCGCCGCGCTTCGTGCG
>NZ_JBFULE010001334.1:0-917 GCF_056400485.1 Roseateles sp. P5_B10 | reverse complement strand
GAGCAACTCGGCATGCAGATCGTGCCCGTGGCACAGACCGCCTGAAACCTCTTTGCAGATCAACTATTTGGTGGGTGTTTCTTGAGAGGTTGCTTGCTGCCTCAACGAACGACTGGAATGAAAATGGGAATGCTAATCTTGCCATCGCTTGCGCCACCGATATTTTCAAGCTTTGCTCCGGTAGACAGCGACTGCGTTAGCGGAACTGTTGCCAAGGCAGAAAACTCGGATCGGATTGCGGGCAGATCGCGGGCCGATTGATCGGACAGCGTCACCGTCGAGGCCGTAACCGCGCGACCAAACCTTGATGTTTCACGGAAATAGAAGCCGCCCAAATAAATGGCTTCACGCGGCTTGACCTCGAACTCAATTCCGGTAGGCGCCGTGGACCAAACATTTGCCATACCTTGGCTAACTTGCCAGGATTTGACAATGTAAATTCCCGCTGGCAATTCAATGGCGAAAGGCGAGCCCTTCTTGCCAAGTGCTCGATTGGGATCCTCGCCTTTGAACGCAAGGCTGAGGTTGAGAGTTTGCGAACTACCGTGCTCGATTAGGAACTTCTGGCCGCTAACCTTGTTTTCCACGTGCAGGCGGTAAGCGGCATAGCCGCCATCGTAAGTAATGCTGCCCGTAGCGACGCCGGTGGACGAAGACTTTTCAAGTGAAAAGTCTCGCGAAATGTTTGGCGCAGCGCATGCGGTCAGTGCCAACGAAACAGCAAGCAAGAAATACCGAGTGTTCATTGAAGTATTGGAAGTGAATTGAAGCAACCTAACGAGGCTGGGCAATAACCCGATTTCTGCGATGCCCGCAGCGGCTGATCACCGTGGATGCTGAGGAACTCTTCATCGTTTGATGCGTAAAGGGTTAGGTCTCGGGTTTGGCATCTCGGAGTGCGCGCCCCAGAGTGAGGC
>NZ_JBFULE010001333.1:0-918 GCF_056400485.1 Roseateles sp. P5_B10 | reverse complement strand
CCGCTGCACTTTGCCTGCCGCTTGATCCGTCGCGCCCTCGCGTCGGGCAAGCCGGTGGGTGTCTGCGTGGGGGCGGCGCAGGCAACTCGTCTAGACGAGTTGCTGTGGAGCTTCGACGCGGCGGAGTTCATCCCGCATCGGCGTTGGGACGGCGCCACGGCGCCCGCGCCGGGCGAGGTCCTCTTGGTTGATGACGCGGCGCGTCTGCCACACCGCGGATTGCTGTTGAACCTGCGCGACGACATGCCTTCGGATGCGCTTGCATTTGAACGCGTGCTGGAGGTCATCGGACAGGCCCCCGAGCGCGTTCAAGCTGGGCGTGCGCGCTATCGCGTCTACCAGCAGTCGGGAGCCAAGCTGGACCACTTTTCCGCGGCGGGTTGACAACGCTGCGTCCACGCTTTCCCGAATGAGAGCCCCCCGGATTTGGGGTATGTTCAATTGGTTGAAAAATCAACGGTTCTCTGTTTGTTCCTCTCTCTTTCAAACTGGAGTTGATCCATGCAAATCAAGTTGAATATCGTGGTGGGTGCAGTTGCAGCACTGCTCAGCGGCGCTGCCATGTCGCAGGACCTGGTCGTCAAGATCGGCCACGTCGCACCGACCAGTGGCGCGATTGCCCACCTGGGCAAGGACAACGAACTGGGTGCCCGCCTCGCCATCGAGGACCTGAACGCCAAGGGCGTCATGATCGGCGGCAAGAAGGCCAAGTTCGAGTTGCTGGCTGAAGACGACGCCGGCGATCCGAAGCAAGGCACCGCCGCCGCGCAGAAGCTGGTCGACTCCAAGGTCAACGGCGTCGTGGGTCACTTGAACTCGGGCACTTCCATCCCGGCCTCCAAGGTCTACAGCGACGCCGGCATTCCGCAGATCTCGCCGTCGGCCACCAACCCCAAGTTCACCCGCAACGGCTACAAG
>NZ_JBFULE010001332.1:0-922 GCF_056400485.1 Roseateles sp. P5_B10 | reverse complement strand
GGCACCGCCCGCGCCTGCGGCGCCGCCGGTGGTCGCCCCGCCGACGAGCGTGATGGCCGAGGCATCGCCCGCACCGGCGCCAGGCCCGGTGGTACGGCAAAAAACCCGCTCCAAGCCGCGCGCCAGTGGCCCACGCCTGGTGCTGGAACGGCCTGAGGTGCTGGTGGCCGAAGCGCCGCGGCCCGTCCAGCCTGCCGCCAGCGCGCCCGAGATGGAGCTCACGCCCGAGCTGGAAGCCCAGATCGCTCAGCTTGAGCAGACCGTGGCCCAGCTGCGCGCCGACCTGGAGGCACGGCTGCAGGCCGAAGCCGCCGCGGCCTCGGCGGTGGCCATACCGCCGGCCTCCGCACCGGCCGTGGCACCGCCGCCCGTGGCGGTGCGCAGCGCACATGCCTCGCCCTATCGCGACCCCATGACCTGGGTGCTGACGTTGGGGCTGAGCCTGCTGGCGGGCTCGGCGGCTTTCTATTTCAGCCGCTGGCGCGATCAACGGGCCCGCCGCGAGCTTGCCTATTGGCGTGCCCTGCATGCCGCCGAAGGGGCCGGCCTGCCGGCGGTGCTGCCACAACACTCGCCGGGCATGGCGCCGCCTGTCGTCGGCCAAGCCGCGGCGCTGCCGGACGAAGGCCAGCACCAGGTCACGCGGCCACAGCCTCGACCGATGGCGTGGCCGCCGGCGCCCATTGCATCACCGCCACCACCCRCTGTCGCACCGCCCGCGATGGACATGCAGGCGACCATGCGTCTGCCGGTCCAGGCCGCGGCCGCGCCGGTGCTGTCCAACGAGCTGACCGTGGCGGACGAGCTGCTGGACCTGCAGCAACAGGTCGATTTCCTGCAGCTGCTCGGCCAGCAAGAAGCGGCGGCCGACCTGCTGGCCACGCGGTTGGCGCGTGGCAATGCCGGCGCCATGCCCTATCTG
>NZ_JBFULE010001331.1:0-925 GCF_056400485.1 Roseateles sp. P5_B10 | reverse complement strand
GGTATGGACCTGGTAGGCGGGGTACATGGTTGCTCCTGCAAGGCCGGTGATGCCAGGAGCGACGCAAGGAGCGCGCCAGCATGGCATGGGCCTTGCGTCGATGGGGTGCCCAGACCGAGAAGGAGACGCCATGCCCGTTGCCACGCCGACCCGCCCCGCCGCCAAGGCGGCGAAAACCGCTCCAGCGCCGGCGCGCAAATCCAAGGCCGCGACATCCGCGGCCACGCTGACGCTGAGCAGCAAGAACTACTCCTCGTGGTCGCTGCGCGGCTGGCTGCTGACGCGCTTCGCCGGCCTGGCCTTCGAGGAGATCATGGTCTCRCCCGACGACGAGGATGCGCGCAAGGAACTGCTGCTGCTGGCGCCGTCCATCCGCGTGCCCTGCCTGCGGCATGACGGCGTGACGGTCTGGAACAACATGGCCATTGCCGAATATCTGAACGAGCTTTTTCCCAAAGCCGGCCTGTGGCCCGCGGACCGCGTCGCGCGGGCCCATGCGCGGGCCATCTGCGGCGAGATGAACTCCGGCTTTGCCAATTTGCGCGCGTCGCTGCCCATGAACCTCAAGGGCCACTTTCCGCGCCACAAGATCTGGGCCGGGGCCAAGCCCGACATTGAGCGCATCACCGAGATCTGGACCGACTGCCTGGCGCGCTACGGCGGCCCCTATCTGTTTGGTGCCAAGCGCGGTGCGGCCGACGCCTTCTTTGCGCCGGTCGTCACGCGCTTCATGACCTATGACGTGCCGTTGAATCCCGCCTGCATGGCCTATTGCAAGGCCATCAGCGCCATGCCGGAGCTCAAGGAGTGGACGGCCGCGGCCCGGCTGGAGCCGGACGAGATCGAGCAGCTCGACATGGATTTCTAGGGCCAGGTCGAAGGCGCCGGCACTTCACAAGGCGCCGGCGCGTCCACCGTCTTGAAG
>NZ_JBFULE010001330.1:0-927 GCF_056400485.1 Roseateles sp. P5_B10 | reverse complement strand
CTGGACAACGGCAAGGTGGCCTGGAAGAAGGCTCTGCCGACGCCCGTCGTCGCTGCGCCCTTGGTGGCTGGCGAGCGTGTCTTCACGTTGACGCTGGACCGCCAAGTGCTGGCCTTCGACGTGCTGGATGGCCGCAAGATCTGGGAGCTGAAGCGCCCCGGCGAGCCGCTGACGCTGGCCAAGGCCGGTGTGCTGCTGGCCTACAAGGACACACTGGTGGTTGGCCAAGGCCCGCGCCTGGCCGGTGTCGACCCGGTCAAGGGCCAGTTGCGCTGGGAAGCCAGCGTGGCCACGCCGCGTGGCACGAATGAAGTCGAGCGCCTGGCCGACCTGGTTGGCCCGGCTGTGCGCCAGGGCGAGGTGATCTGCGCGCGCGCTTTCCAGTCCTCGGTGGGCTGCGTGAACGCCGAGCGCGGCAGCGCGCTGTGGAACCGCGTCGTCGGTGGCACCAACGGCATCGGCGCTGACGCCCAGGTCGTTGTTGCCGGCGACGCCTCCGACCGCCTGTCGGCCTGGAAGCTGGCCAACGGCGACCTCGCCTGGTCGGCGGACCAGTTCCAGCGCCGCAAGCTGTCCGAACCCGTTGTGACGGCCAAGCAGGTGCTGATCGGCGACTTCGAGGGCCAGGTCCATCTGATCGACCGCGACACCGGCAAGACGCGCTCACGCCTGGCCACCGACGGCTCGCCGGTCGTCACGATCGCGCTGCAGGGCGACACGGCCCTCGTTGCGACCAAGAGCGGCGGCCTGTTCGCGATCACCGCCGAATGAAACCTGTCATTGCCCTGGTCGGCCGCCCCAATGTGGGCAAGTCGACGCTGTTCAACCGCCTGACCAAGTCGCGCGACGCCATCGTGGCCGACTTCGCCGGCCTGACGCGCGACCGCCACTACGGCGACGGCCGCATGGGCGACCGCGAGTTCATCT
>NZ_JBFULE010001329.1:0-927 GCF_056400485.1 Roseateles sp. P5_B10 | reverse complement strand
GCGTAAAGCCTACGGGCGCGACACCTGCGGGCACGGCGGCGTCCTGCCAGCGCAGTGCGCCGCGCTCGACCGTCAGGCCAGCAAGCTGCACCTTCCAGGCCGGGCCGGCAGCGGACGCGGCGCTGTCAGGCGGCAGCAGGCCGGCGATGTTCAAGCGGCCACCCTGCTCGCGGGCGAGCAGAGCGCGCGGCGCGTCCAGCGCCAGCGTGCCGAGGGTGATGGCATGCGTGGCAGGCTCGACGCTGGCCTTGTCGAGCTGGGCCGAGGCCAACGTCACCAGCCGCGGCGCGCCGGGCAGGCCAAGGCGAGCGTCGCTGATGCGCAGCTCGGCCAGGGTCAGCTGGGCACGGTCGGCAGCGCCTTCGGCCAGCGGGTTCGTGACGGTGAGGCCAGCCTTGGTGGAGAGGCCGGCGACCAGCCGTACGCCGCTGGGCAACGGCAGYCAGGCGGCCAGGCGCTCGACGGCGAGGCCATCCAGCTCAGCATCAGCCTGCAGCAGCTCGGGCGACAGCTTGGCCTGGACCGTCAGCGTGGCCCGGTCCAGGCGCAGGCTGGCGTCGAGCTGGGCAGGCGACTTCAACGGCCAGGCGGCTGCGCCGAGCTTGATCTGGATGGCCTCCAGCGCCAGGCCCTTGTTGAGAGTGAAACGACCCTCCTTGACTTCCAACCCGGCAAGGCTGAACTGCCAGGGGGSCGCAGTTGGCGATGACACGCCGCCAGACCCTGACCCTGCCGGCAGCGGGCGCAGCCAGGCATCGGGCAACTCCAGCAGGATGGCGCCGAAGCCCAGCTGGCGACGCAGCGGTTGCACGTCGGCGAGTGGCAGGCTCAGCCGCTTGAAGCCGAGCAGGGCCTGGCCGTCGGGCTGGGTCAGGGCCAGCTCGTGCAGCTGGATGAGGCCACTGAGCTTGACACCCGGCGTCTGCT
>NZ_JBFULE010001328.1:0-927 GCF_056400485.1 Roseateles sp. P5_B10 | reverse complement strand
TCAAGACACCTATCTGGACGCTCAGCGCGCCTAGTTTCAACAAACCGTCGACAATATTGCGAGCAGGATCGTAACTCATCTGTCTACCAATGGCGCCGCCGCGCCATTGCTGCTCCGAAAAGAAAAGCAACTAAGAGGGCCCCCAATGGCGCGTCCCGTGTGACCTTTGCCAGAATGTCTAACGGTCTGCCGGGCTTGCGACCCTCGTCGATCGCTGTGCTGACCCGGTCGGCGGCGTCTTTGACGCCGTCGATGACGACATCTTTCAAATCTTCGGCTGGCTCTGCAGGTGGTAGCGTTTTGTCAGTCATGTCGTGATCTCCTCGCTGCAGCAGCACAAGCTTGCGATCCGGCATATCGTTCCAAACAGTCTCGGAACTGTTCTCCAACATTCGCTTTGAACCGGCTCAACAGGGAGCTCGATCATGTCATCCACAGCCGTCGCGATATKAATCTCGGCAATTGTCGCAATTTCAGCGCCTGCTTTCGCCCAAGGTGGTGGAGGTGGCGGCGGGGGAGGATCTAGCGGCGGCTCGGCGGGTGGCAGCGCGTCTTCAGCTGGCGGCGCAGGATCGTCTGGCGCTGGTGCCGGCGGAGCTACGGGCGCTGCCAACTCCGGCAACATCGGGACCGGCAACATCAACAGCGTCACCGCGGCGCCATCGTCCTCAACCAGCTCGCAAACCTACGGACAGTCGCCGGCTGGCGCGGCTGCGACGAACTCGCTGAGCAGCACCAACACGGGCGTGATGGCCAATCCGAACGCTGGGCCGCCTTCTTTGAGAAATAGCGGCGCCAGCGTCGCTCCGGCCGGCCGGGTTGGGGACAAAACTCCGAGCCAAGATGCGAAGTGAGGCCGCGCGCCAGCAGCCGCCTGTTTCCGAAGTTTCAGTTCAGACCATGCGCGGTAGCAGTCATACCCAGCGC
>NZ_JBFULE010001327.1:0-928 GCF_056400485.1 Roseateles sp. P5_B10 | reverse complement strand
GCCCTGAGCGAACTCGCCCAGGAAGTTGACTGACCCATCCGGCAAGGGCAACCCCAGGCGAAGCGACAACTCGAACTGGATCGTCTCGCCCCGCTCAGCCAACGGCGCCAGCAGTTCGGACTTGCCGCGCTGCATGGCGAAGCTGACGCCAGGCGGCGGATCGACGACGACGATCCGCATGCGAAGGCTGGGTGCAGCCAAGCGTTCGCTCACGAGCGATCCCACCCCAGCCGCACCACGCCGCAGTGCCGGCACACGAACTTGTAGAAGGCGTTGTCGCCCGCGGGCTCGTAGTCCGCGGTCGCGCGGGTCCAGTCCTTCTCGGTCAGCCCGTAATGTTGGCGCCAGTCCGCCTTGGTGGCCTCGCTCGCACGCTCCACGTCCTGCACCGACGCATCACCGCGGAACTCGCAGGCGTCGTTGCAATGAGCCAGCCACTCTTCCTGCTGCCAGGACGAGAAGCCCGGTGTCCTCAGGCTCACCTCGTCGACGATCTCCTGCGCCAGCCCCGCCTGCTGGAGCGGATGCGCGTCCGAAAAACTCGCGCCCAGCTTGCTCGCCGCCGAGCCATCCGCAATGCACCAGGGGCACAGCTTCTCGTCCAGATCGCTGGTCGCATAGACCGGCTGCACGTAGACGAAGCCGCGCGCCTGGCCGCAGCAGGCGCACTGGACCCGTCGCGGCTCGATGGCCCCGGTAGCCATCGGGTCGGGGTGGTAGCGGAAATGGGGAAGGTCGCTGTCCATCGGTACTCCGTGTGAGACTGGATTCTGGCTCGCCGCCCAGGCCCATGCTGAGGCTCTCTAGAATCCGCACCCTTTTGCCAGCTCCCTGCACCCGGCTCCATGGACATCGTCGTCAACGAAGAACTCAAGGCTTACATCGACCCATTGACGGCGGAGGAACACGAGGCCCTGGAGCGCAGCAT
>NZ_JBFULE010001326.1:0-930 GCF_056400485.1 Roseateles sp. P5_B10 | reverse complement strand
ACCTCGACCGCCTGCAGAAGGCCGGCCTCGTCATCTCGGCCATCACCCAGCGCGAGAAGCTGACCGAGATGGTCGAGCTGCCGCGCGAGGTGCACCCCTGGTTCGTGGGCGTGCAGTTCCACCCCGAATTCAAGTCCACGCCCTGGGGCGGCCACCCGCTGTTCACGGCCTTCATCAAGGCTGCGCTGGAACACCATCAGAAGGCCTGACCTATGAAGCTCTGTGGATTCGATGTCGGCATCGACAAGCCTTTCTTCCTGATCGCCGGGACCTGCTCGATCGAGGGCCTGCAGATGTCGCTCGACGTCGCCGGCCTGTTGAAAGAGGCGTGCACGGCCCTCGGCATTCCGCTGATCTACAAGGGCTCGTTCGACAAGGCGAACCGGTCGTCCGGCACCACCAAGCGCGGTGTCGGCATGGAAGCCGGCCTGAAGATCCTCGACGAGGTRCGCCGCCAGACCGGCCTGCCGGTGCTGACCGACGTGCACGATGCCTCGCAGGTGGCCGAGGTCGCCAGCGTGGTGGACGTGTTGCAGACCCCGGCGTTCCTGTGCCGCCAGACGGATTTCATCCGCGCGGTCGCGCAAAGTGGCAAGCCGGTCAACATCAAGAAGGGCCAGTTCCTCGCGCCCTGGGACATGAAGAACGTCATCGACAAGGCCCGCGCCGCCGCGCGCGAGGTGGGCCTGTCCGAAGACCTCTTCCTCGCCTGCGAGCGCGGCGTCAGTTTTGGCTACAACAACCTGGTCGCCGACATGACCAGCCTGGCCGAAATGCGCAACACCGGCGCCCCCGTGGTCTTCGACGTCACCCACTCGGTGCAGAAGCCCGGTGGCCTGGGTGGCTCGAGCGGCGGCGCCCGCGAGATGGTGCCCGTGCTGGCCCGGGCTGGTGTGGGCGTCGGCGTGGCAGGGCTCTTCATGGAGACCC
>NZ_JBFULE010001325.1:0-931 GCF_056400485.1 Roseateles sp. P5_B10 | reverse complement strand
CCCTTGCGCTGCGGCGTCTGACGCCGCAACATTGAAGAAGGCCGAGGCCCCACAGGGTTTCGGCCTTTGGTTTTTCTGGGACGAGTTTTCCCGCTTCGTCCACCGTCTGCTCCCAGTTCGTTCACAGCTTTATCCACAGGCATGTCCGCGATCTTTCCTGCTTCTTCTTCCGCCGCGCCGTATGACGATGAGGTCGCACGCCTGCGCGTGCCGCCGCATTCGGTCGAGGCCGAGCAGAGCGTGCTCGGTGGCCTGCTGATCGACAACTCGGCCTGGGACAAGGCGGCCGACCTGCTGACCGAGACCGACTTCTACCGCTTCGAGCACAAGCATGTATACGCAGCGGTCGGCAAGCTGATCAATGCGGGCAAGCCGGCTGACGTCGTCACCGTCTTTGACGAACTGACCTCGGTGGGGCGCGCCGAGGAATGCGGCGGCCTGGCCTATCTGAATGCGCTGGCCCAGAGCGTTCCAAGTGCCGCCAACCTGCGCCGTTATGCCGAGATCGTTCGCGAGCGGGCCATCCTGCGCAAGCTGGTCGCCACCAGCGACGAGATCGCKACCGCCGCGATGAATCCGCAGGGCCGTGCCGTCACGCAGATCCTGGACGAGGCCGAAGGCAAGATCTTCCGCATCGGCGAGGAGGGCTCTCGCAGCCGCCAGGGTTTCCAGAGCATGGACCAGCTCGTCGTGCAGCTGATCGACCGCGTCAACGAGCTGGCCGAGAGCGGCGCCCAGGACGTGACCGGCGTGCGCACTGGTTTCTACGACCTGGACCGCCAGACCGCCGGCCTGCAGGGCGGCGACCTCATCGTGCTCGCCGCGCGCCCGTCCATGGGCAAGACCGCGTTCGCGGTCAACATCGCCGAGAACGTCGCCATCAACGAAGGCCTGCCCGTCGTCATCTACTCGATGGAAATGGGTGCCGCAC
>NZ_JBFULE010001324.1:0-931 GCF_056400485.1 Roseateles sp. P5_B10 | reverse complement strand
GCTGGAGGGTGGCCGTTGGCAGGGCCACTCATGGAGATGAAGCTCTCGCAAGCTCCATTGGCATCGCCTGGAGCGCCTGATACACCAGCAGCGACGCGTGCGCGTCGTTGGCCGCGTACTGCAGCTGCTGGGGGCTGAGCTTGCGGGTGGCCCAGTTGGAGGTGGTGACTTTCTTGGACTTGGGCATGCGCTGGCCCAGCACGATGGCGACGGCTGCCCTGAGGCCGACGGCCTGCTGGAAACCCAGTCGCCGCACCATGTGCGAAACATCGACCCCACCGCTGAGCTGCACGCCCAGCTTCCTGTGCAAGGGCACGCGGTCAGACACGATGCCGAACCCCACCTTGACGATGACCTCAGACTCAAGGATGGCGCGCAGGAAGCCTGCAGTCTCCGGCGCCTCCGTATGCACGATGAAGGCATGCCCGGCGGTCGCGAACTGCACGATGTGCGGCCCCGTCTGCTCGCCCCCAGCGACGAACATGGGCTTGCTCTCGGTGTCGAAGCCGACATGCCCGGCCAGGCGCAGTTCTGCTTCAGCGAAGTCGCATTGGTCCGCGTCGCGAAGCACGTGGATCCGGTCGAGCGGCAACGCGGGGTAAGGCGGCAACGCTGCTATCTGTTCGCTCGTGGGTCTCTCCATCGCTTCAGTATGACCTCCTCGTATCCACCGCAACCCAGTTGACCTCCCAGGTCACGCCCCCATCGGCTGAAAACGCCTGTTCGAAGCGACAGCGGTCGGTGCCGAGGGATTCAATGGCGAAGCGCACCAGGATCTGGCGGCCATTGAAGTCCTCGGCGCTGTAGAAGAGGCCACGTGGGCTGCCGCCGAAGCCACCCACCATCGGCGCGGCGAGCGTGCCCGATGCAGCGTTGGCGAAGTTGAGCGTCCACCTTTGCCGCTGCACCTCGAAGAGCCGCAGCGACAAGC
>NZ_JBFULE010001323.1:0-932 GCF_056400485.1 Roseateles sp. P5_B10 | reverse complement strand
GTACCGAGAAGAACACCTTGGCATGGGCGTAGTCGGGCGTGACCTCGATCGCATTGATCGTCGCCATGCCGATGCGCGGATCCTTGAGCTCGCGGATCAGCTCCGCCAGATCGCGCTGGATCTGGTCGGCGACGCGGAAAGCTCGGTTGGGGATGGCGCGTTTGTGTCTCATGGCAGGTTTCCTGATCAGGCTGTTTGCGCGGTTCACGCGCGGACAGCCAACAAAGAACAAACCCCGCCCCGAGGGGCGGGGTTAACCCTCGGGATTGGAGGTCAGAGCGTGCGGGCCACTTCCTTGATCTCGAAGAATTCGAGCTGATCACCTTCCTTGATGTCGCTGTAGTTCTTGAGCTTGATACCGC
Source organism: Roseateles sp. P5_B10 (assembly GCF_056400485.1). Lineage (NCBI taxonomy): Bacteria > Pseudomonadati > Pseudomonadota > Betaproteobacteria > Burkholderiales > Sphaerotilaceae > Roseateles > Roseateles sp. P5_B10. The sequence continues at coordinate 570 of NZ_JBFULE010001323.1, read as the reverse complement.
ACTCGAAGCCTTCCTTGACTTCGCGGACGTCGTCCTTCTCGCGGCGCACCGAGTCCACCTCACCCGTGTAGACGACGGTGTTCTCGCGCAGCAGTCGGAAGCGAGCGCCACGACGGACCAGGCCGCTGGTGACCATGGAGCCGGCCACCGTGCCGATCTTGGATGCGACGAACACGACGCGGATCTCGGCCGTACCCAGCGCTTCTTCGCGCTGCTCGGGCGCCAGCATGCCGGACATCGCCTTGGTCACGTCATCCACAGCGTCGTAAATGATGCTGTAGTAACGCAGATCGACCGCGTTGCCTTCGGCCAGCTTGCGCGCACCGGCATCGGCTCGCACGTTGAAGCCGATGATGACGGCCTTGGAGGCGATGGCGAGGTTGATGTCGCTCTCGCTGATGCCGCCGACCGCCGCGTGGACGATCTGCACCTTGACCTCGGCGTTGCTGAGCTTGAGCAGCGAAGCGGCCAGCGCTTCCTGCGAGCCCTGMACGTCGCTCTTGATGATCAGCGGCAGCGTCTGCACGTCGCCGGCGCCCATCTCGCTGAACATGTTCTCCAGCTTGGCGG
>NZ_JBFULE010001322.1:0-936 GCF_056400485.1 Roseateles sp. P5_B10 | reverse complement strand
AGCCAGAACTGGGTGGCTGGACGAAGGGTGGGACTGAAAACTTGGGGGAAGCCGCCGCTGCGCATCAGGCTTGAAGGGCCATGTAACGCACAGACTTTAGAAGCTTTGCCCCCCGCCGCCCCGTCGGTTGTCAGTCAGACCGCGGCGTTTGCGCGGCCAATGTCACGCGATCAGCTGAACAGCCTTCGTGCGGCAGGCGAGCCGGCGGCCAGATCACGCTCCGCCAAAGCTTCGTAGAGTTTCTTCAGCTCAACGTCGATGGACGCGAAGGCATGCAGGCCCAGCACCTGGCCACGGTCGTCGCAAACCTCGGCCTCCAGATCGCGGGCCAGTGCGCGGGCCGACTCCTGCCAGAGCGCGAACGGCTCCTGATCGGCCGACGTCTGCGGCACGTCCAGCGCCAGCGTCAGCTCGCGCAGCGACAGGGCTTCGGGGTCTTCAGCCAGCGCAGCCTGGGCATCGAACTGCAGCGTCAGCACCGGCGGCGCGCCCTCTTCTGCCGACGGCATGACGAGGCGGCCTGGCAGCGCACCGGCGACGAAGCCGTGGCGACCCGCGGCCTGCTGCACAAAGCCAGGCGTCCAGGCTGCGGCCTTGGCACGCAGCAGCAGGGCAAGCTGGGCGTCATGGCTGGCCGCGAACTGATCCAGCTCGCGGGCGCGGGCGACGACGTCCAGCATGTCTGGGAACTGCACGAAGCCGCCAACGCCGTCGGCAAAGGCCTGGATCTTCTGCACGAACTCCGAGTACTCGATCTCGTTGAGGGCGCCGCTGCGGTTGGCCATCTTCAGCCCGGCCTGGAATTCGCTGTAGCGCTGGCCGGGCGCGGGCAGTTCCCAGTCGCCGGTTGCGGCATTCAGACCTTCGATTTGCAGCGGCTTGGTGCCGGCGCGGCGACTGCCGGGCTGGTGCTGCAGGGCCATTTCGCCAGAGATG
>NZ_JBFULE010001321.1:0-940 GCF_056400485.1 Roseateles sp. P5_B10 | reverse complement strand
CTGCATGCCGCCACTGCTCAGCAGGCCATCGATGGCAGCGCCATCGGTCAGCTCGGAGAAGGTGACGGCGGCACCGCCGAGCGAGGCATAGGCCACCTCGTTCGTCGCACCGGCCTGGGCCGCGCTCACGGTGAGGCCGAGCAGCAGCGCGGCCAGGGGTTGAAGTCGGAATCGCATGTTGTGGTCTCCTTTTTTCAGCGGCCGCCGCCGACGATGCTGACGTTGTCGAAATCGGCCGTGACGACCGCGCTGTTGCTGCCCGATGAGAGGGCCAGGCCGACGTAGAGGCTGGCGGCCGTCACGTTGACGTTGGTCTTCTCGGCCCAGGTCACGCCGTCGGTGGACGCGGCGGAATACAGCGCATTGCCGCGCCGCTGCACGCGCACCCAGACGGGCGGCGTGGACGCTGCAAAGCCGGCCAGGTTGGACTTGTTGTTGCCGTTGATGGCGGCACGGATCTCGCCGGTCGTCGAGTAGCGCGCCGTCCAGGCATAGACGGGGCTGCCCGTGATGCCGTCCGCCGCGACGACGCCGGCACGCGCCGAGTCGGCGTTGCCGCCCTGCGTCACGACACGGGCCGTGAAGGTGAAGTCCCCCGTCAGCGCCGTGTACTTGAAGTTGAAGGTGTAGGGGCTGCCGGTGTTGATGGCACCAGCGCCGGACAGCGTGTAGGTGCCGGTGGCCTGCACATAGGCGGCAGCGGGCACGATGGCGGTGACCAACGGGCTCATGGCCTGCTCGCCGCTGCCCGTGCTGCAAGGCAGGGTCACGGTGCAGGCCGTGCCTGGAATCAAGGGAGGCGGATTGGGCGACGGACTGGGCGCGGGTGTCGGGGCTGGCGCCGGCGTGGGCGATGGGCTGGGTGCGGGGCTTGGCGTCGGGCTGGGCGTCGGGGATGGGCTGGGCGCCGGCGAACCGGGCAGCGGCGCGGGCACGGGGC
>NZ_JBFULE010001320.1:0-941 GCF_056400485.1 Roseateles sp. P5_B10 | reverse complement strand
CCCCGGACTACCGCTCCACGCTCAACCTGCCCGACACGCCCTTCCCGATGCGCGGCGACCTGCCCAAGCGCGAACCGGGCTGGGTCAAGGCCTGGGACGAGCAAGGCCTGTACAAGCGCCTGCGCGACGCCCGCTGCGGCGCGCCGAAGTTCGTGCTGCACGACGGCCCGCCTTATGCCAACGGCCAGATCCACATCGGCCATGCCGCCAACAAGATCCTGAAGGACATGATCGTCAAGGCGCGCCAGCTGGCGGGCTTCGACGCGGCCTACATCCCGGGCTGGGACTGCCACGGCCTGCCCATCGAGAACCAGATCGAGAAGAMCTTCGGCCGCGGCCTGCCGCGCGACGAGGTGCAGGCCAAGAGCCGCGCCTACGCCACCGAGCAGATCGACGGCCAGCGCATGGACTTCAAGCGCCTGGGTGTGCTGGGTGAGTGGGACAACCCGTACAAGACGATGAACTACGCCAACGAGGCCGGCGAGATCCGTGTCCTGAAGCGGATGTTCGAGCGCGGCTTCGTCTACCGCGGCTTGAAGCCCGTGTACTGGTGCTTCGACTGCGGCTCGTCGCTGGCCGAGTTTGAGATCGAGTACGCGGACAAGCAGTCCCCTGCAGTGGACGTGGCCTTCCTGAGCGCCGAGCCAGAAAAGCTGGCCGCTGCATTCGCCGTCGCGCCGCTGACCAAGGACGCCTTCACCGTCATCTGGACGACCACGCCCTGGACCATCCCCGCCAACCAGGCGCTCAACCTGAACCCCGAGCTGCCCTACGCGCTGGTCGACACGGCCAAGGGCTACTTCGTCGTCGCAGAGGCGCTGGTGGAGAAGTGCCTGGCGCGCYGGCAGCTCGAAGGCAGCGTCGTCGCCGTGGTGCCAGGCCGCAAGCTGGAGCTGCAGAAGTTCAAGCATCCGCTGGCCCACGTCGACCCCGGCTATGAC
>NZ_JBFULE010001319.1:0-942 GCF_056400485.1 Roseateles sp. P5_B10 | reverse complement strand
CCAAATGTTCCGCTTCGCGGTGAAGCGGGAGCTCGTCTTAAAAAACCCTCTAGACGGGATCCGGCGGGCAGATGTCGGCGGTCGCGAGCCGGAACGCGAACGCGCGTTGAGCGAAGCAGAGATTCGCCTTCTCGGCAACGCATTGCCAGCGGCTCGCTTGGCGCCGCGCAGCGCCAGGGCCGTCTGGTTGATCCTGGGCACCGGGGCTCGCGTTGGCGAGGCCATGGGCGCAGCTTGGGTGGATCCCGACAGAACTGCGGAGCAAGAGCGCGCACTGCGGGCGGTCGCCGAGGAGGAGGGTGGGAAGTTCGGCATAGTCGACTTGGCCAAACGTACCTGGCACCTTCCCGATACAAAGAATGGTCGGAGCCACACGATCCACTTGAGCGATTTCGCGATGCTGCAGCTTCGCGCCCTATTCGATCTCCGAGAGGTCGACAAAGGCGGCAAGCCCGTTCCTTGGGTGTTTCCGTCGCGGTCACTTGAGCACCCGGTGTGCATCAAGTCGTTCGGGAAGCAACTTAATGATCGCCAGCGTGAGCCTGAAAAGCGCATGAGCGGGCGATCGAAGGGAACGCGCTCCTTGGTCTTGCCCGGTGGACGCTGGACGGCGCATGACTTGCGCCGCACCACGGGCACCCTGATGGCGAGCCTTGAAGTCAGTGGTGATGTGATCGACGAGTGCCTCAACCACAAGATCGAGAGCCGCGTACGCAGGACGTATGTACGAGATCGTCGAGTGGCGGCGCAATGCCGCGCCTTCGATGCCCTTGGCCGGCACCTATTTGCGCTGTTGGGCGCCTTCCGGCCTGGTGACGTCGTTGAGCTTCGAGCTGCCTGACCATTCGCGAGACTACGAGCGTCGGACAGGGGGCGCGAAAGGCCCGACCGAGTGCTCATGAGCATCGGAATACGCAGTGATGAAGTCCATAGTGCTCTTGG
>NZ_JBFULE010001318.1:0-946 GCF_056400485.1 Roseateles sp. P5_B10 | reverse complement strand
GGCCCAACACGCGGATCAGGCCCTCGGTGATGCCGCTGAACAACCAGGCCAGGGGCTTCAGCACGCGGCACAGGGCCAGCATGGGGCCTACCAGCGTCATGGCGACGCGCTCCGGCTCGTTCATCGACAAGCGCTTGGGCACCAGGTCGGCCAGCACGATGAAGAGCGATGTGATGCTGATGAAGGACGCGGCAAAGCCCAGCGTCGCGGCCAGTTCGGGTGAAACGACGAGGCGCAGCGCCGCTTCGAAATGCGGCGTGAACGCACCCTCGCCAACGATGCCGGCCAGGATGGCGACCGTGTTGACGCCGATTTGCACGACGGTGAAGTAGTCGCCCGGGTGTTCCTGCACAGCCAGCACCTTGGCTGCGCGGGCATCGCCGGAGTCGGCGCGCTGCTGCAGGTTGAGCCGCCGCGAGGCCGCCAGTGACAGCTCGGCCATCGAGAAGAAGGCGCTGGCGGCGATGAGGAGGGCAATCAGCAGCAGGCTGGTGGTCAAGCGCCGAGTCCGAGGTCTGAATGGAGCTTCAGTTTATTCCGCGATCCCGCCCTCACGGCTGCACCGCTCCAGGAAGGCCGTCGCCTCTCGCACGGGCTGCGGGCGCGCATAGCCAAAGCCCTGCATCACGTCGCAATGCCAGTTGCGCAGGCAGGCCTCCTGGCTGGCATCCTCAACGCCTTCCGCGACCACGGTCATCCCCAGGCTGTGCGACAGCTGAATCATGGCCTGCACGATGGCCGCACCGCTCTCGTCCTGGCCGAGGTCTCGCACGAAGGCGCGGTCGATCTTCAGGCGGTTGATGGGAAAGCGCTTCAGATAGGCCAGGCTCGAATAGCCGGTGCCGAAGTCATCGATGGCCAGGTGCAGGCCCAGCGCACGCAGCTCGGCCATCTTGGCGATGGTGGACTCGGCGTCGTCCATCATGGCGCCCTCGGTGATCTCCAG
>NZ_JBFULE010001317.1:0-946 GCF_056400485.1 Roseateles sp. P5_B10 | reverse complement strand
GTTGCCTGCCAATCAAAATCGCCTGAGGGAAGTGCCGGATGAAGAGACAAGATGATTTCAGTCCTACGCTCATTCGRAAGCTGCGCGACCGTGTGGCACATCGCTGCTCAAACCCGGACTGCCGTGTGCCGACAAGTGCACCCCGTAATGATTCTGATGACAAACCCACTAATATCGGGAAGGCTGCCCATATATGCGCCGCGTCGGAAGGTGGGCCGCGATACAGCGCTGAGATGCCTTCTGCAGAGCGTAAGTCAATTTCCAACGCGATCTGGCTGTGTTCGAACTGCGCAGTTGTGATTGATGTAGACGAGACGCGCTATCCCGTTGCCTTACTGCACAAATGGAAAGTAAGCGCTGAAGCAAGCGCCTTGGCGGAGGTTGGAAAACGCCTCCCAAGTGAGGGTGATGCGCGGGATCAGCTGGTTTCGGCGCTTGGAGGGATGCCAAAGAAATTCCGGCATTCCGCGATTTCCAACGTGCATGCAGCTACGGAACAGTTGCTAAATGGCGTTGATCCACGGTTCAACGTTAAGACCAGCCATGACAGCCGAGGAACGCGGGTTGAGCTGCATGTGAAGGAGTCCGTGCCTTTCCGTCTAAAGATCGAACGAACACGCTCTGAAGAGTGGATCGGGGCAATGAAAGATCTCCTCGATCACGGTCGAGATGTGCATTTGCCTGCACAGGGTGTCGTCGCTGAAGGCTCCCCGCTATTTCAAGAGATCGGGTTTCTCGATGGTAGAGGGGGCGTTCTCTCAATCCAGCGCGCAAAGCAACCAGCCGTGATCAAGATGACCCTGATCAATCCTGAGGACAACGAGGTTGTCACTCTGGACGATATCCAAGGTCATATGTTTGGTGGTGAGAAGAGCTTTTCGGTCGGAGGCAAGACCTTTGATGGCCTATTTGAGATGGAGCTAAGGGCACCGTTTGGGCAAGGGAC
>NZ_JBFULE010001316.1:0-948 GCF_056400485.1 Roseateles sp. P5_B10 | reverse complement strand
GGTCGATGTCGAAGAGCTCGTCCTTCAGTGCATGCGCATTGGTCAGGTTGCCGTTGTGCACCAGCACGATGCCGAAAGGCGCGTTCACGTAGAAGGGCTGCGCCTCTTCCTCGCTGTAGGCATTGCCGGCTGTCGGGTAGCGCACTTGGCCCAGGCCGATGCTGCCCGGCAGCGCGCGCATGTTGCGGGTGCGGAAGACATCACGCACCATGCCGCGCGCCTTGTGCATGAAGCACTTGTTGCCCTGCATGGTGACGATGCCGGCGGCGTCCTGGCCGCGGTGCTGCAGCAGCAGCAGCGCGTCATACAGGAGCTGGTTGACGGGGGAGGCAGCGAGAGCGCCGACGATGCCGCACATGGCGAGGGTCCTTAATTGGTCGATTCCGCTTCAGATGGGGTCATCGAGCGGGAAACAAATCGGGCAAGTGGTTCGGGCAGCAAGGGCGCCACGTCGAGCAACACATCACTGAGCACGGGTGCGGCACGCGAGGCCCGCCAGGTGCTTGACTCCGCCAGGGGCGAAGCGCCAATGACGAGCACAAGCAACAGTGCGATGAAGACACCACGCAGCGCACCAAAACCGGCGCCACCCAGGCGGTCCACGATGGACAGCGGCGTGGCGTGAATCAGCGTCTTGACCAGGCGCGAGGCCAGGCTCCAGACGATCAGCACGAAGAAGAAGGCGATCGCCAGCGCGACAACATGCAGGGCGGCAGGGCCGAACTTGCTGGTCATGGAGGCAGGCAGCAGGTCCTCGACGACAGGCGCCAGCGGCGACGCGGCGAAATAGGCGACCACCCAGCCGGCGAGTGACATGACCTCGAAGATCAGGCCGCGCCACAGGCCGATGCCGATCGAGATCAGCAGCACTGCCGCGAACGCGAGGTCGACCCAGCTGAGCGCGACATCCATGGCGGGCTACAGCGTCAGGATGGCGCCGGGCAGGCC
>NZ_JBFULE010001315.1:0-953 GCF_056400485.1 Roseateles sp. P5_B10 | reverse complement strand
GAGCGGCCCAGCGCCCGGCCCGGAAATCATCCGAGAGGGGTTCCATGCGACTGCTCTACTTACTTCTTCTTGGCCTTGGCGGCCGGCTTGGCGGCGGGCTTGGCAGCGGCCTTCTTGGCTGCAGCCTTGGGGTCCACGGCGGCCTTGAAGCCAGCGCCGGCGGTGAACTTGGGCAGCTTGGCGGCGGCGATCTTGATCTTGGCGCCGGTGCTGGGGTTCACGCCGTTGCGGGCAGCACGTGCGTGCTGCTTGAAGGAGCCGAAGCCCGGGATCGACACCGCACCACCCTTTTTGACGGTGGTGACGATGGCGTCCAGCAGGGTCTCGAGGACGCGGCCGGCTTCAGCCTTGCTCAGCTCGTGCTTGGCGGCCAGGTGTTCGATCAGATCGGTCTTGTTCATGCGGGGGGTCTCGTCCAAAAACGCGCCCGAACGGCTCGGGCGGGCGCGATTGTGGCTTATCGCGAGAGGCATACAGTCTCGGCAGAGTCCCGTATCCATCGTTGATGTCAGCCCACGTGCACTTTTCCTCTTTGCTCGATGCCCTGCCCCAGCAAGTGTGGAAGGCCGACGCGCAGGGCCGGCTGCTGTGGATGAACGCGCGCCTGGCCGAGGCGCTGAACCGCCCCGCCCTGCCGGCTGCCCTCGTCAACTGGTTGCACGAGGAGGACCGCAGCGCCTTCTCGGCTCAGTGGGCGGCGGCGCAGCGCAGCGGCCGCTTCGAGATGGAGTACCGCCTGGGCAACCAGTGGGTGCTGGCCCAGGCCCAGCGCCTGCCGGACTCGCCGCTTTGGCTGGGCACGCACACCGACATCGCCGCGCGCCGCACGGTCGAGGCGCGGCTGCGCGAGGCGGACGAGGTGTGGAAACTGGCGCTTGAGTGCAGCGGCGACGGCGTCTGGGATTGGCATGTGCAGGCCGGGATCGAATACTTCTCCGAGCGCTATCTGCGCC
>NZ_JBFULE010001314.1:0-956 GCF_056400485.1 Roseateles sp. P5_B10 | reverse complement strand
TTCCTGAAATGTCCAGATCGACCATGATGGCAATTCGAACTCCCTGGGAAGTGGCCTTGGAAGGTTTGTCTTGTTTGAGCGTGATCTGATCCGAAAGCCGGCGACCACTTTTCGGGATCACGCCCTAGAATGTCTTGCGATAGCCGACCGTCACGGTGCGGCCCCAGGAATAGACCGGCAGGTTGCGCACCGACGTCGCGGTCGGATTCTGCAATTCCRCATCGAACAGGTTGTTGACGGCAGCATAGGCCTCGCCGCCATAGACTGGCCCGCTCAGCGCAGCATTCATCGTGAAGCCGCCTTCGAGGGGATAGATCGTGTTAGCAAGGTTGATGCCGCGGTTACGAGCGGCATAACCCTCGCCCTCGACGCGCAGCTTGATGCCGTTGTCGAAACGATAGTCGCCAAAGATCAGGCCGCGCACCGGGCTGCCGATCCGGTTGTTAGGAAGCCAGCTATCGAGCACGCCATCCTTGTTGCTGTCGAAGCGACCTTCCTTGTAGCCGATGGTGGTTCCGAGCGTGAAATTCCGGTTGATCGCCATTTCGCCGATATATTCGACGCCGTAGATCATTTCCTTCTGCTGCGAAATCAGGTTGGTGACCGGATCGAACGTCACGCCCTTCTCGGACGTGCTGACAAAGCCGGTGATGCTGCCCTTGTAGGGGCCGTCGCCGCCGCGAATACCGATCTCGTAATTGTTGACGATCTGGGCTTCCGGCGCGATCGAGGTGAAGGAGATGGTCTGGCGCGCCAGCGGCAGGCAGTTCGGCGTCGCCACCGGACAGGCAAAGGCCGTGGATGACAGACCGGCGCGGCGCTTATATGCGCCGACATCAGGCAGCGCATAGCCCTGCGAGAAACCGCCGAACAGATCGATCTTGTTGTTCAGCTTGAAGGTCGCGCCGAGATTGTAGGTCGGCGACGCATATTCGTATTGGCCGCCAATAACGTTG
>NZ_JBFULE010001313.1:0-956 GCF_056400485.1 Roseateles sp. P5_B10 | reverse complement strand
CACCCGGCATGTGCTGATGTACCCGCAGTATTGGGCCTGGCGGCTGTGCGGGGTGGCTGCGAGCGAGGTCACTTCCTTGGGTTGCCATACCGACCTGTGGCGTCCCCGGGCGGGCCGCTGGTCCAGCCTGGTCGAACGCCTGGGCTGGGAGAAGCTGTTCCCGCCGCGCCGCGATGCCTGGTCGCGCTTGGGCAAGCTGCGGCCCGAGCTGGCCGCGGACACCGGCCTGCCCGGCGACTGCGAGATCGTCTGCGGCATCCACGACAGCAATGCCTCGCTGCTGCGCCATCTGCTGACCCTGCAGCAGAGCGGCCCCTGCACGGTGCTGTCCACCGGCACCTGGGTCATCGCGGCGGCCCTGGGCTCGGCAACCAGGCCTCTCGTCGAGGCCCAGGACATGCTGGCCAACTGCAATGTCTTTGGCGACGCGGTGCCCTGCATGCGCTTCATGGGTGGGCGCGAGTTCGGCGCCATCGCCGGCGCGCAGCCGGCCAGCTTCGGTCTGGACGAACTGCAGCGACTCATTGCACAGCGCACCCTGGCCTTGCCCTGCTTTGCCGAAACCGGCGGCCCGTTCGCGGGCCAGCCCGGCCGTGTCACCGGCCCAGCACCGCAGACGCCCGCCGAACAGGCCGCGCTGGCCACGCTCTACGTCGTGCTGATGGCCGACCATTGCCTGGCCGCCCTGGGCACCACCGGCCGTGTCGTCGTCGAAGGCGCATTCACGGCCAACCGCTGGTTCGGCCCGCTGCTGGCCGGCCTGGCCGAAGGCCGCGACGTGACCGTGTCGGACGACAGCAGTGGCACGACCTGCGGCGCCTGGCTGCTGGACGCCTGGGGCAGCGCGCCCGAGGCGGCAGCCGCGTCGGTGGCCGCATTGAACCCGCCGGGATGGCGGGCCTACCGCGACGCCTGGCGCACAAGCACCGGCGCGCACTGATCTGCAAGCCACGAAG
>NZ_JBFULE010001312.1:0-956 GCF_056400485.1 Roseateles sp. P5_B10 | reverse complement strand
CATTGACGATCTCCGGTGGGAGCGTTGGCGGAGGCGGCAGCATTAGTCCGAGCGGTACATTGCAAGGGGTCGGCAGCAGCGGCAGCGTGAGCGCGGTCATGACCGGCCGCCTGTCCGGCCGCGGTGGCGGCGGTTCGATGCAAATGTCGAATGGCTGCAGCGGCCGATGGACGGCCAGCAAGCAGTGAGCTTACGGCCGTCTCGCTACGCCTTGCGCTGCGGTCGCATTGCCTCACCGATCGATACGACGATGGCGCAGATCGCCACCAGCACGATCGATGCTGCGGATGCGGCCGGCAAATCAGTCCCCGTCTCCGAGATCTTGCTGTAGAGCACCAGCGGCAGGATATTCACCTGCGTGCCGGCCAGTGCCAGCGCCGTGCCATAAGCGCCAACAGCAACGGCGGCGGTCAGACAATAAGCCGCGATCAGGCTCGGCAATATCTGCGGCAACATCACCTCGATCAACGTACGGAAACTCCCCGCACCGAGCGAGCGCGAGGCGAGCATCTGGTTGCGATCGAAATTGCTAATCGCCGGCAGCACGATCAACACGACGCGCGGCACCAGATAGTAGGAGTAGGCCAGTCCCAGTCCTACCGGTGAGAAGATGAAACCGCCGATCACCGCGGGATCGAAGCCGAGCTTAGCCAGCAACAATGTCACGAAGCCGGCGCGGCCGAGCAGCAGGATAAAACCGTAGGCGACGATCAGCCCCGAAAATGTCAGCGGCAGCGAAATCGCGATAAGCGCTGCCGTCCGTAGGCCCGGCGCGAACCGCACCAATGCAAGCGCTACGCAGAAGCCGACGACAAGCGAAAACAGCGGTGCCACGGTGCCCAGCACCATCGTGCCGCGCAGACCGTTCCAGAACACCGGATCGCTCGCCAGGCGGCTGAAGGCGCTGCCGCCGTCCGCGAAGGCGCCGACGAGCACCGCACAGACGGGGATCAGGA
>NZ_JBFULE010001311.1:0-964 GCF_056400485.1 Roseateles sp. P5_B10 | reverse complement strand
GCCAGCGGCACCGTCTTCAACGTGCGTGCAGCCGACGTGGTTCGCCTGCCCAGCCTGCACCAGCAGCAACTCGTGCTCGTGCAGGAAGACGCCAACGGCAAGGTGCAGAACGCCACCACCGCCCAGATCGCCGGCGCGCTGGACGACCTCTATGCCGCCGCCAACAACGTGCCCGACCTCGGCGCCGTCGCCAGCAATGGCAGCACCAGCTTCAAGCTGTGGGCACCCACCGCGCAAAACGTATCGCTGGTGCTGACGACGGCCCTGGGCAACTCGGGCCTGACCCGCACCACTACCGAGCCGATGGCGCGCGACGCTGCCACCGGCGTCTGGAGCCTCAGCAAGCAAGGCCATCTGCAAGGCGCCACCTACCGCTACCAGGTGCAGGTCTTCGTCAAGGGCACGGGCCTGGTGAAGAACCTCGTCACAGACCCCTATTCCCTCGGCCTGACCCTGGGCAGCCAGCAGAGCGTTGTCATGGACCTGCAGGCCCAGGCCACCAAGCCCAATGGCTGGGACCAGAGCGCGCCGCCCACCACCGTGGCCGCGCCGTCGGACCTGAGCATCTACGAGCTGCATGTCCGCGACTTCTCGATCAACGACGCCACCGTGCCCGCTACCAAGCGTGGCAAATACCTGGCCTTCACCGAAAGCCAGTCCAATGGCATGAAGCACCTGACGGCACTGGCCGCAGCCGGCCTGACCGACGTGCACCTGCTGCCGGTCTTCGACATCGCCAGCGTCAACGAAAAGAGCTGCGTGACGCCCGTCCCAAGCGGCGCGCCCGACAGCGACTCGCAGCAGGCCACGGTCGCGGCTACTGCCGGCACCGACTGCTTCAACTGGGGCTATGACCCACTGCAGTTCAGCACGCCCGAAGGCAGCTACTCCAGCAATGCCAACGACCCGCTGACCCGCGTCGTCGAGTTCCGCCGCATGGTGCAGGCACTGAACGCCGCCGGCC
>NZ_JBFULE010001310.1:0-965 GCF_056400485.1 Roseateles sp. P5_B10 | reverse complement strand
GAGCTCAAGCGTGTGCGCGACGCCGCCGACGAACTGAAGATGGCCGGCGGCACGGCCCTGTACGACGCGGTACTGGCCGGCCTGCAGCAGATGCTGGAGGAACGCAAGCGCAACCCCGACTACCAGTACTCGGTCGTCGCCTTCACCGACGGCAAGAGCAATATGGGCCGCCGCCTGGAAGACTTCAAACGCGCCTACGAGCAGCTGCCCGAGGACGTGCGCGGCATCCCCGTCTTCATGGTGCTGTTCGGCGAGGCTGATGCGGGCGACCTGAAGGCGCTGGTGGAGATCACCGGCGGCAGGGTCTTCGATGCACGCAAGACGCCGCTGTATGCGGTGTTCAAGGACATCCGGGCGTATCAATGAGCGGGCTTCTCAGATGGCTGAACGCGCCAGCCAACTGGTGCGGCCTGCTGGCAGCGACCGCCGTGCTGGTACTGAAGGGCCTGGGCTTTCTCGGCGGCTGGGGTTTGGGTGTCGCGGCGCTCGGCTATGCCGTCGGCCTGGTCGGCGGCGCGCTGTGGTGGGGCTGGCCCAGCACGCGCGAGGACGAGTGGGAGGCGCTGAACTTCGAGGACGAGGGCGACGCCCGCGAGGCCATGGGCCGGGCGCTGGCCGGTGTGCGCGGCCTGACGGAACACAACCCGGGCGGGCGCATTCCGGCGCCGCTGGCCCAGCGCATCAAGCAGCTCTGCCAGCGCCTCGAAGGCCTGCTCGACCAGTGGGAGCGCAGCAAGGGCCAGCTCAGCCTGCAGGAGACCTTCCACGCGCGCCACATCGCCATCAGCTATCTGCCGCAGGCGCTCAACACCTACCTCAGCATCCCGGCCCAGTTCGCCACCACCAAGCTGCTGGCCAATGGCAAGACGGCGCAGACCACCTTCGAGGGCGTGCTGGCCGAGCTGGAGACCAAGGTCGAGCAGCTCGGCGACGATCTCGCCTCGCAGGACGCCCAGGCCTTCCTG
>NZ_JBFULE010001309.1:0-965 GCF_056400485.1 Roseateles sp. P5_B10 | reverse complement strand
GATTGGGGCCGGCAGGCGTCGTGCACGTGTTCGGCGGCGTGTAGCTTTTGACGAAGTCCGTGAAGTCGTAGCCGTCCTGTTTCTGGGTGTAGATGTAGCTCTTCAAGTCCTTGTAGAAGCCCGCCGCGGCGATATAGGCCTTGGTGCCGAAGTACTTCTCATAGGACACGTCGAAGGCATTGGCGATCCACGGATCGGCCTTGGGGTTGCCGCCGCTGGCGCCGGGCTTGCCGGTCGAGTTGTCGACGCCGAACTCGATGCCCGAGCGGAGCTGGTCCACGCGCGGGCGGGCCATCTGGCGGGCCAGGGCCACGCGCAGGGTCTGGTCATCGGCCAGCGAGAAAGCCAGGTTCATGCTTGGCAGCACGTCGGTGCGCACCTTGCCGTCGCTGTTGGTCTTGACATTGCTGCCGGCGGGCGCGTTGCTGTCCCAATAATTCGACGTGGACGACTGATCCACGCGGATGACTTGCAGGCCCACGTTGCCGCGCATGGGGATGCCGCCCCACTCGGTGTCGATGTTGCCCTTGATGAAGCCGGTGGTGGCCTTCTCGTACACGTTCCAGGCCTTGGGGATCAGATAGGCCGCGCTGGTCTCGCTGGGGTTGAACGTCATGTAGCGCGACACGGCGCCCGGCACGTTCCAGGCCGGGATGCTGCCCAGGCCCGCAAAGCTCAGGTCCACGGGGGCGTACTGCAGGTCGCTGGCAATGGCGGTGTCACCCTGCGAGCCGACGTTGATGTTGCCCTCGGGCTGGCGCTTCTTCTTGGAGCGGTCGGCGTAGTTGACACCCAGGTCCACGTCCTGGAAGAAGCCCTTGATCGAATCCGGCAGCGGGAAGTTGCCAGCCAGCTTGAACGACTTGAGCTCGTCCTCGACGCTGGGACGCTTGCCGTAGCCCGAGCCGTAGATCGTGCCGCGCAGGAACAGCTTGGTCGGGTCGGAGTAGTTCAGCGTGGGGGTC
>NZ_JBFULE010001308.1:0-966 GCF_056400485.1 Roseateles sp. P5_B10 | reverse complement strand
CGTCTGCCTCTTCTGATGGGCACGCTTTTCGCACTTGTGTTGGCGCCTGCCACGACGCACGCGGTGGTGGTGATAGATCAGCCCCAGTCGATAGGCTTCGGTGTGATGTACCCCTTCATGCCCGGGCAAACCTTCACCGCGGTCGGTACGCGCATCGACACCATTGGCGTCGAGTTGCGCAACATGAACAAGTCTCGGCCGGGAAGCCTTGTCTCTCTGAGCTTGTACGAGGGCGAGGGCAGCGGCGGCACATTGCTCGCATCCAGCAGCGTGGATGTGCGGGCCCTTCTTGGTGACGCCGGTGGCGCGGCGCTGGTGGACTTCAACCTTGGAGCCGTCAAGTTGCAGCCAGGGCAAACCTATTCCTTTCAGCTCACTGCATCGGACGAACGCTTCGGGGTGTCCTACTACTCCGTAGTCGGCGAAGACGCTTATCCAGGCGGTCACATGTTCAACGCCTTCGAAAGCGAGCCTCTAGGCGACCTGACGTTCAACGTCACCGCAGTTCCGGAGCCGGGCATCGCGGCGCTGCTGCTGATCGGCGGCGGCTGGCTTGCTGGTGTGCGGCTGCGCGCGGGGCGGCGCCGCTGATACGTGCATGCAGAGCCGGAGTGCGAACTGCCCCGCGTCTCTCACGCGCGCCTTCGACGCTGACCAACGATTCCGATCACGCCTAGCCCCATGGCCAACATAGGCCAGGTTTGCAACTCGGGGACAGGCGAACTAACGGCAAAGCGCACGTGTGCTCCTACTAGTTTGTCCGATTCTGCGGTCATACAAGTGAATGCTTGGCAGTTTGAATCTGGCGACGGTGTGAGCACATGCCCTGGAGAAAACGTATAGCTACCGGTAATGCGGATTTCATGACTACTTTCTGTTGATAAATTGATTTGACGGCCATCGTCCCACCCAACAGCGCCGGCGCCAGACAATTTGTAGTTAATCTTTTGAAGAAAGGTTCCAGAC
>NZ_JBFULE010001307.1:0-967 GCF_056400485.1 Roseateles sp. P5_B10 | reverse complement strand
AGCCTGGGTCGTGCCAAGCGCCTGGAAGATGCGCGCGGCCGCTACATCGAGTTCTGCAAGAACAGTTTCGGCTCGGACCTGACGCTCAAGGGGCTGAAGATCGTCGTCGACGCAGCCCACGGCGCGGCCTATCACGTTGCGCCCGATGTCTTCCATGAGCTGGGCGCAGAGGTCATCTCGATCGGCTGCAAGCCCGACGGCTTCAACATCAATGCCGGCTTCGGCGCGACAGCGCCCGGGGCCCTTGTCGAGGCTGTCAAGGCCAACGGCGCCCATTACGGCGTGGCGCTGGACGGCGACGCCGACCGGCTGCAGCTGGTGGACGCCAACGGTCGCCTCTACAACGGTGACGAACTGCTCTACGTGATGGTGGCCGATCGCCTCGCCCAAGGGCTGCGCGTGCCGGGCGCCGTCGGTACGCTGATGACCAATATGGCCGTCGAGCTGGCGCTGCGTTCGCGCGACGTCGAATTCGTGCGCGCCAAGGTCGGCGACCGCTATGTACTGGAAGAGTTGGCCGCGCGCGGCTGGCAGCTGGGCGGCGAGGGCTCTGGCCACCTGCTGGCGCTGGACAAGCACACCACGGGCGACGGCATCGTCAGCGCGCTGCTGGTGCTGCAGGCCGTCTGCCGCAGCGGACGCGGCCTGGCGGAGCAGTTGCAAGGCGTGGACCTGTTCCCGCAGACCTTGATCAACGTGCGCCTGGCTGCCGGCCAGGACTGGAAGAGCAGCACGCGCCTGGCCGAGGAGCAGGCGGCGGTGATGGCCGAGCTGGGCAACAAGGGTCGCATCCTGATCCGCGCCTCGGGCACCGAGCCTTTGCTGCGCGTCATGGTCGAGGCCTCGGATGCCACAGTGGCCCAGCGCTGTGCCCAGCGCCTGGTGGATGCTGTCTCGTCTTGAAACGGAGCCCCTCGTCCAGTCTCGCGCTGCTGAACGCATGCGTGCCTGACCGGTCCCCCAAGGG
>NZ_JBFULE010001306.1:0-968 GCF_056400485.1 Roseateles sp. P5_B10 | reverse complement strand
CTGTGCATCCCCACGGCGCTGTACGGGCATCCGCACGGCAGCCCTGACAACACTTGGCGTTTCATCAGCGGCCAGGAGCCGTCCACGCCGATGTGCGAGCTGGGTTGGAAGTCGGTCGGGGTGCTGGAACTCACTGCGCTGCCGAGCATCGACAGGGCGCGCTGGCAAGGCTGGGTGCGGCAGGCGGACGTGCTGCTGGTGAACGGCGGCGACGCGCTGTACCTGTGCCACTGGATGCGCCAGTCGGGGCTGGCCGACCTGCTGCAGTCGCTGCCGGACATGGTGTGGGTGGGCTTGAGCGCAGGGAGCATGGTCATGACGCCGCGCGTCGGCGAGGCCTTCGTCGAAACCAGGCCGTCCATCACGGGCGATGACAGGGCGCTGGGCTTGGTCGATTTCGCGATCTTTCCCCATCTGGACTACCCCGGCTGGCCGAGCAACTCGATGGCCGCCGCCGAGGTGTGGGCGGCCGGCATCGGCTGCCCGGCCTACGCCCTCGACGACGAGAGCGCCATCAAGGTGGTGGACGGCGCCGCGGAAGTCGTGTCGGCAGGGCATTGGAAGTTCTTCACCCGCTGACGGCAGGCACCGTGCCCACCGGCATGGTGCACCCGGCTTCTACAATCCCAGGCACCCTTTTCACGGTCCCGAGCCCACCCGGCGCGGGACCATCACCGAGGTCCTGACGCCATGGACACCCGCACCCACGAAACCCGCCTGCGCATCGAGCGCCTGCGCGATGCCCTCAACGCCCACGGCGTGCATGCCGTGCTCGTGCCGTCCAGTGATCCGCACCTGTCCGAATACCTGCCCGACCGCTGGCAGGGCCGCGAATGGCTGTCGGGCTTCACCGGCTCGGTCGGCAGCCTTGTCGTCACGCGCGACCAGGCCGCCCTGTTTGCCGACAGCCGCTACTGGGCCCAGGCCGAGGCGCAGATCGCCGGCAGCGGCATCCAGCTCGAGAAGAT
>NZ_JBFULE010001305.1:0-968 GCF_056400485.1 Roseateles sp. P5_B10 | reverse complement strand
GTTCCAGGAAGCGCAGGTGCAGGTAGAGGGCGAACAGCGGTTTGGTGTGGTGGCTGCCGATGCTGGTGCCACCGACATGCCAGACCGGCGCCTCGCTGGCCATGGGCACGAAGCGCGGCGTCCAGCCCTCTGCCTGGGCCACGATCAGCAGCACGTGCAGGGTGTCGAAGAAGCCCTGGTAGGGCTTCAGGTAGCTGCGCGGCCCGAGATGCAGTTGTGCAAAAGGCTCGGCCACCGAGGCCGGAGCGCGACGGTACAAGCGCGCGTCGACCTGCCAGCGCTCCATCAGCTCGCGCAGCACCGGGGCGTTGAGGAAGAGCAGATGCGTCAGCGGGTAGGCCAGGCCGGTCCCCTCGCTGCGGGCCTCGAAGCAGCTGACCATGCTGTCCCGCCCCGTGGGCAGCAAGCGCGGCAACAGGCCGCCGTCAAAGACGTAGGCGTCATGGTCGAGGATGCCAAAGCTGGCGCCCTCGGTGCGCAGCAGCAGGCTGACGACCGCGCCATGCGGTGCGCTGGACGCCGGCAGCGTCGGCAGCACATGCAGGGGCAGCGTCGGGAAGCGCCGCGCCAGCCATTGCCGTTCCCAGCGCCGGGCGCCGTTCGCCAGCAGCACCAGCTGTGCGCTGTCCACGAGCAGGCTCAGGCAGGGCTGCAGGAAATGCAGCGTCTGCGGCATCACGATGACGTAAAACCGCGGCCGGCCGTCTTGCGGCAGCCGCTGCTGGAACTCGGCGCAGCGCCGCGCGCCGGCAGTGCCGCTCAGCAGCGCCGCATTGCAGGGCTGGGCAAGTGCGCGCCAGGCGCGCAGCAGCACGGCCGCCGGCAACTGCCACAGCAGCGCCTGGGCCTTGCCGAAGCCGCGCTGGCGCAGCGGCGCCAGCGCGGCCCGCAGCACACGCAGATGGGCGAACAGGCCGAAGCGCATCAGCAGCCGGCCAGCTTGAGCCGCCCCCAGAGCCAGCCGGTCT
>NZ_JBFULE010001304.1:0-968 GCF_056400485.1 Roseateles sp. P5_B10 | reverse complement strand
CAGCGACACCATGCGCATGTTCTGGCGCTCACCCTGGATCTGGGCCCGCGTTGCGTCCACGCCCAGCTCGACGCGGGTCGACGGCGTCAGCGCGTAGTTGACGGCGAGGCCAGCGATGGGCTGGGTCTTGCTCTCGCTGCTTGAGCCGGTCAGCGCGCCGACCTCTGCGTTCACCTTGGTGCGCACGCGGGCCACGCCCAGGCGGCCGACCAGACCCCAGTCAGGGCTCAAGTTGGCCGTGTAGGCGCCGCTCAGCGACAGGGCTTCGGGTCGTCCGCTCAGCCCCACGGCGCCCTGCGACGCGCGGAATTTGCCGAAATTGGTGTAGCCGCCTTCGACTGCAAAGCCATTGCCAAAGGCATGGCCGAACATGGCCTTGCCACCGAATGCGTTCCTGTCGCAGGTCTGCACGCCGGTGCAGTCGACGTTGAGATGGCCTTGGCCCAGGGACAACAGGCCGTAGTTGTGCTCCGCATTGCTGCTGGAACGGGTGCTTTGGGCCTGGGCGCCAGCGGCCAGGGCGAGGGCGGCAAGGCTGATTGCGATCTTTTTCATGGGGAACTTCTCTCCTACTTCATCCATCGGAGCGCAGGCGCCGGGTGGGGCCTGCGGCGATATGCGACCGGTCGTCGCCAAGCCATCCTCATTGGCGCTGGGGGCTCGACTTGTAGGACTTGGGCACTCTTGCCGGCTGGTCTGGTAACCGCAGGCAAAGTGCTGGCGGCACAGGGATACTGCTGCAACGCTGCTGCCCGTCAGGTTCCATGCCGCATCTCAAGCCCAAGACGCTTTACATCACGCTGAGCTTGTTGATGGTGGGCCTGGTCGCCCTGGTGTACAGCGTGCTGCTGCTGTACGAGCGCTCACGCAGCGATGCACTGATGCTGCAGCAGGCTGGCGCGGCGGCCAGGCGCATCGGCCGCGAGGCCGCGGCGGCCGTCGAGACGGAGCTGCGGCCGGCGCGGGTC
>NZ_JBFULE010001303.1:0-969 GCF_056400485.1 Roseateles sp. P5_B10 | reverse complement strand
GAACAGCACCGCGACGCTGCCGAGCGCGAACGCGATCGGCGCGCCCGAGAACATGAACAGCAGCGTGACGACGCCGARCAGCGAGCCGAGGACGAGCATGCTCATGCTGCGACTCCTGAATTGGATTTGAAGAGGCCGTTCACGCGCGCCGTGAGCTGCACCAGCAGCTGCAGGCTCAGCAGCGTCATGCCCACGGACATCAGGCCGTAGGGAATCGACAGCGGCGGCGCCCAGGAAGACGAGGTGGTCTGGCCGTCGACCCAGGCCTCGTGGAACAGCGTCCACGACTTCCAGGCGAAGAAGGCGCAGAAGGCGGTGCCCATCAGGTCCACGAGCATCAGGCGCAGGCGGTTCACGGCGCGGGGCAGCAGGCCGGCGATGGCCTCGATGCCGACGTGGCCGCGCAGCGACTGCACGAAGGCGCCGCACAGGAAGGTGGCGCCGACCAGGCAGAAAACCGCCGCCTCGTCCTGCCAATCCGTCGACGCCTTCATCACATAGCGCGACACGACGCTGTAGGTCAGCACGCAGGACGCCACCAGCAGGGCCAGCATGCCGAGCACGACCATGGCGTGGTTGATGAAGTTCAAGCCGCGCGCGATGGGGCGCAGCAGGGCGGGCGTGTCTGGGTCGATGCCGGCGACCGCCGCCGGTCCCATTTCGAATCCGTGACTCATGGCGTGCTCACAGCAGCTTCTGAGCGGCCTTGAGGATGGCGGCGCAGGATTCGTTCTTCTCGCCGAAGTCCTTCCACGCGGTGTCGCGTGCGATGGCCTGCCACTTCTTCAACGTCGGCTCGTCCATGTCGTAGACCTTGGCGCCGGCCTTGGCGTAGATTGCGGCGGCGGCCTGGTCGTCAGCCTTGGCGGCATCGCGGGCAAAGACTTCCAGCTCGGCGCCGACGGCCATGACGATGTCCTGCTGGGCCTTGGGCAGCTTGTTGAAGACCTCCTTGGAGATCATCAGCGG
>NZ_JBFULE010001302.1:0-970 GCF_056400485.1 Roseateles sp. P5_B10 | reverse complement strand
CCCTGGTCGTTCTTGAACTCTTCGATGGGCACGTAGGCTTCGGACTTGAGGCCTGCGTTGACGACGACGAAGTTGTGTTCGACACGAACGACTTCGGCCGAGATCACTTCGCCAGCGCGCATGTCGGAGCGCTGCAGCGACTCCTCGAACATGGCGGCAAAGGATTCCATGCCGGAGGCTTGGGCGGTTTGGGTTTGGGACATGTGATGGATCCTGATGCGCCGGGGAACCCCGGACGCGGCGTGCAGACAAGCTGCGGGTTAAGTTGTTGACATCGCGACCCTCAGTGAACTGACGTTCGGAGGGAAGGGCCGCGGGCCGTGGCGTCTCAAGCCTGGACCTTCTCTGGCACCTCGTGCGTAACGAGGCGCGTCAAAAAGGCCTGCGCTGTTGCCACCAATCCAGCACCTGATCCACCGAGGCTTCGATGGTCAGCGCCGAGTTGTCGAGCAGCTGCGCGTCCTGCGCGGGTTCCAGTGGCGAGGCTGAGCGGTTCTTGTCCCGTTCGTCCCGCGCCTCCAGATCTTCGCGCAAGCTGTCAATATTAGCCGAAATTCCTTTGGAAATCAACTGCTTATGCCTGCGCTCAGCGCGCGTCGCGGCGCTGGCGGTGAGGAATACCTTGAGGGAGGCGTCAGGGAAGATGGCTGTGCCCATGTCGCGGCCGTCGGCGACGAGACCAGGCAGGCGGCGGAAGTCGAGTTGCAACTGATGCAGGGCCTTGCGCACCTGAGGATGGACGGCGACCTGTGAGGCCAGCAGGCCGGTCGCTTCGGCTCGCAGCCGGGCACTGACGTCTTCCTGGCCCAGGAAGACATGGCCATCGCCGAACCGCAGTTGCAGCGTCGGCACGATGKCGGCGACGGCGTCGCCSTCATCCAGGTTCAAKCCGGCGCGGCSCGCGGCCAAGCCCGCGACGCGGTAGTGCGCACCGGAATCAAGCACGCCAAAGCCGAGCGCCTTGCCCACC
>NZ_JBFULE010001301.1:0-970 GCF_056400485.1 Roseateles sp. P5_B10 | reverse complement strand
GTTCGGTGGCGCGTTGTGCGAGGATCGAATTCAAAGGGATGGTTTGAGATGCGGCGAGTGAGTTCGTGCTTGGGGTTGGCGATTGGCCTTGCGCTGCTGCCTTTTGGCGCTGGCGCGCAGCAGGTCTGGAAGTGCGAGCTGAACGGTCAGGTGCGCTTCAGCGACAAGCCCTGCCCGGGCAGCGGCCAGCCGGTAGCCGAGCGCAGCCTGCAGCCCAATGTCGTCGAGAGCCTCAAGCCGGAGTTGATCCGCGCCACCATGGGAGCAGCGTCCGCGGCTTCGGCGCCCATCGCGACGGCGGGCAATGCCTGCCCCGGTGACGGCGAGATTCGTGGCATGGAAGTCCGCGCCAATTCGACGACGCTGGGCGATGCGGAACGCCAGTTCCTGCAGGACGAGGTGCGCCGCGTGCGCCAGTGCCGTGCAGGGCAGGGGCGCTATCGCGAGGCCGACTGGGTCATCAGCCGCGAGGCCCAGGCGGCGCAGACGCAGCTGAGCGATCGCGCCCGCTATGACGCGCGCCTTCGCGCCGAGGCGATGCACAGTGCGGCCGACCCCGACGAGGGTGACCGCATCAACCGCCGCCGCATCGCCGAGGAGAAGATGCAGCGTCGCCAGCARCAGCGACTGCAAAGAATTCAAAACCCCGCCTCCGCGCCGGCTTCCTAGCGCTCACCCGTGGGGGCACGGCGTTTGCCGATGGTCTGCGCGCAGTCGGCGCGCTGCCGGGGCTGCGTGGAGATCCACGATGAAGCGCTTGGCTGCAGGGTTGGGAATGTGTCTGGCAATGTGGCTGACATGCGGCGGTGCTTGGGCGCARCAGGTCTGGCGGTGTGAAGTGGACGGGCAGGTGCGCTACACCGACCAGCCCTGCGAGAAGAGTGGTGTGCCCCTGCCGGCGCGCAACCTGCAACCGAATGGGGTGGAGATCCCCAGCCCCGCCGCCTCGGCAGCGTCCGACGTGCCGGCT
>NZ_JBFULE010001300.1:0-971 GCF_056400485.1 Roseateles sp. P5_B10 | reverse complement strand
GGCCACCGCTCGCCTCCCACGCAAAGGGTGGCAGATTCCCGGCCACCCACTCCAATGGCGGCGCGGCCTGGGCCGTGCCCAGCAGTACAGCCGGGGCGAACAGCAGGCAGCGGCGGGACAACAGCATGCCCCGACTCTAAGCCGGGTGAAGGCCGTTCTACATCGCCTTGAACAGATGAACGTAGGCGCGGCTGACAGGCAGCTCGCGAGCCTGGCCGCGAATGCGCACGAAGAGCCGGCTCTGCTCGTCGCGGCGCGTGCCGGCGAGGTGGTCGAGGTTGATGATGGTGGAGCGGTGCACCTGCCAGAAGCGGTCGGGGTCCAACTGGCCACCGAGCTCGAAGATGGGCGTGCGGATCAGGTGTTCGGCAGTGGCCGTCTGCACGACGGTGTACTTGTCGTCTGCGTGGAAGAACAGCACTTCATCGACGGGAATCTGGTGCATCAGCTCCCCTTGGGCGGCGCGGATATAGCGCAGCCGTGCCGATGCGGCGGTGGGCAGAAGCCGCTTGAGCGTCTCGGCCAGCGCATCGTCGCCAGCCGGCGGTGGCGCCTCCTGGCGCAGACGCGTCACACACGCGGCCAGGCGCTCGGCTTTCAGCGGCTTGAGCAGGTAGTCGACGGCGCGGGCCTCGAAGGCTTCGACAGCGTACTGGTCATAGGCCGTCACGAAGACAACGCGCGTTGCACCCTCAATGCCCTGGGCCACCTCCAGGCCGGTCAGGCCGGGCATCTGGATGTCCAGAAAGGCCAGGTCGGGCTCGAGGTCGGCGATGGCTTCGGCGGCCTCGACGCCGTTGGCGGCGATCCTGACGATCTGCAGCTCGGGCCAGGCCTGGGCAAGCTGGGCCTTCAGGTATTGGGCCAGGTGGGGTTCGTCGTCGGCGATGAGGGCTGTCGTCATGGTGTTCAGGCAGAAAAGGGAATGCAGATGCGGGCGCGGGTGCCGCCGCCTTCGCGGGGTTGAAGTT
>NZ_JBFULE010001299.1:0-972 GCF_056400485.1 Roseateles sp. P5_B10 | reverse complement strand
ACAACGGACATGGTGAACTGGACCCAGCATGGCGCCATCGCCTCCCTCCGGGATTTTCCCTGGGCCGCCAAGGAGATCTCCGGCTGGCACGGTTTTGAAAACGGCGCCTGGGCCCTTCAGGCGATTGAGCGGGATGGCAAATGGTATCTCTATGCTCCGTTGCAAGGCCGGGGCATTGGCGTGCTGGTCGCCGACAATCCCCTCGGGCCTTACACCGATCCCCTCAAAAAACCGCTGATCGGCGGCCAGTATGACAGTATCGATCCGACCGTTTATATCGACGACAAGGGCCAGGCCCATCTCGCCTGGGGCAACCCCAATCTGTGGTCGGTGAAGCYGAACAAGGACATGATTTCCTACGACACCAGTGTTGGGGAGAACGGCCTCATTCGGCATCCGATGACCGTCAAGGCCTTGGGCGAGCGCATCCCTGCGGACGCAAAACGCGGCACGTCTTACGAAGAAGGCCCCTGGCTCTATAAGCGCAATGAGCGCTACTACTTGTTTTTTGCCGCTGGTCCGCTTCCTGAACCTCTCGGCTACTCCACCGGCCCCACACCGCAAGGGCCGTGGACTTACGGCGGCGCCGTCATGGCCCCGCAAGGCGCCTTCACAAACCACCCCGGCGTGGTCGATTTCAAGGGCAAGACCTACCTTTTCTATCACAACGCCGCGCTTCCGGGAGGCGATGGCTTCAAACGTTCCGTCTGCGTCGACGAGTTGAAGTTCAATCCCGATGGCTCGGTCCCGATGGTGCAGCCAACCAAGGAAGGGCCGGCACCAGTCGGCACGCTCGATCCCTACAAGCGAGTCGAAGCAGAAACCATTGCCTGGTCTTCCGGCGTCAAGATCGAGCCCAGCAGCGCCGGCGGCCAGAACGTGCGCGGCATCCACGATGGCGCCTACATCCAGGTGCGAAATGTCGATTTCGGCGTGGCCGGCGCGCGCGCCTTCATGGCCAGCCTCGCCAGC
>NZ_JBFULE010001298.1:0-974 GCF_056400485.1 Roseateles sp. P5_B10 | reverse complement strand
GTGCTGGACAGATTCATGCTCCAGCTCGACAGCGCGCGCGAGGTCAGGGCCGTGTCGGCGACGATGGCCGTCGTGCGCTCGTAGCGGCGCACGAAGCGGCCCTCGGCACCCGAGGTCTTCAGGTCTTCCAGGCCCTCGAGGGACTCGACCAGGGTGCCGTGCAGGTCGGCAGTCTCCTGCATATTGGTGCTCATGGCCTTGCGCAGCGCCCCCTGGATGGCCCAGGACAGGCCCATGATGAGCGGCACGGCCAGCACCAGCACCCAGCCCAGCGGCCCGCCGATGACGAAGGTCATGCCGATGAAGATGACCAGGAAGGGCAGGTCCGACAGGGCCGACAGCGTGGCGCCGGTGAAGAACTCCCGCACCATTTCCACCTGGGCCAGATGGGCGGCATAGGCGCCGGCGGAAGCCGGCTTGTGCTCCATGCGCACCCCGAGGGTCTGGCGGTAGAGCTTGGCGCCGATGACGAGGTCGGCCTTGCGGCCGGCCAGGTCGATGAGGTGGGAGCGCAGCTGGCGCGCGAACAGGTCGAAGACCAGGGCCACCGAGGCGCCCACGGCCAGAGTCCACAGCGTGACCATGGCTTGATGGGGAATGACCTTGTCATAGATGACCGAGGTCACCAGGCCCGACACCAGCATCAGCACGTTGGACAGCAGGGCCGCCAGCATGGAAGCGCGGTAATAGGGCGTGAAGCGCTTCAGCGTGCCCCACAGCCAATGCGATTCCAGGCCCTTGTCGGCCAGCTTCAGCAGCGGCGCCTCCGAGCGCGGGGCCGAGGCGGTCTCCTGCGGCGACACGGCCAGCATGAAGCCGCTGTACTCGGGCTCCAGTTCGGCGGTCGTGGCCGGCACGGCGGCGGCTTCGGGGCCGGGGAACACCACTTCGTAGCGGCAAGCACCGGCGGCCACCGCGGCCGGATCGTCCAGGCGGCGCACCAGCACGCAGGCGTCGCCGCCGTTGAGCAGCAG
>NZ_JBFULE010001297.1:0-975 GCF_056400485.1 Roseateles sp. P5_B10 | reverse complement strand
GAGGCCGGCCGCACCGGCCTCATCGCCGGTACGTCGGCGCTGCTGCAGCTGGAGGGCTGGAACTGGCAGGACATGGCCCTGCTGCCCGAGGTCGGCCTGCACATCGCCGTGCCGCGGCTGCGCCTGAACAGCGCCCTCTTCCCCAACCAGCCCGAAGCCCGCCTGGCCGAGATGCGCCGCTCGACCGAGGCCAGGCTCAAGCTGCTCGACGACGCCTTCGAATCGGCCCGGGCCTATGCGCTGGCGCGCGCTGCCGACCCGAGCACGCCCATCGACACGCGCTGGGAAGCGATGCGCCCCGTGCTGCCCGCTACAGCCGGTGCGGCGCCGGCCCGGCCCGTCGTCATGCATGCCGATGACCTTGCGCAGATTCGCTTTGCGCTGGACTTCGCGGCCCGCCATGGCCTCAAGCTCATCATCAGCGGCGGCGCCGATGCCTGGCGCCTGGCCGACACGCTGCGCGAACGCCAAGTACCCGTCATCATCGACGGCCTGCTGCGCCTGCCGATGCGCCGCGACGACCCGCCGGATGCCCTTTTCGCCCTGCCCGCCCAGCTCGCCGCGGCCGGCGTGCGCTACTGCATCGCCGACGGCGGCCGCGACTCGACGAATGCCCGCAACCTGCCCTTCGAGGCCGCGCATGCCCGCGCCTTCGGGCTCAGCGACGACGAAGCCCTGAAAGCCGTCACGCTCTACCCGGCGCAGATCCTCGGCATCGCCGACAAGCTGGGCTCCATCGAGGTCGGCAAGCTGGCCAACCTCTTCGTGGCCGATGGTGACCCCCTCGAGCCCAGCACGCGCATCGAGCGGGTGTTCATCCAGGGCCGCGAGGTGGAGCTCAGCGACCGGCAGACGGCGCTGCGCGACAAGTATCTGAAGCGCAACTAGCCGGCCGTCTTGGCCGGCGGCGTGGCTGCCGGCGAAGTGGGCGCGGCCGGCGCGCCCAGGCCCATCTGCGCATTTGGCCGCGCGTCG
>NZ_JBFULE010001296.1:0-979 GCF_056400485.1 Roseateles sp. P5_B10 | reverse complement strand
GCGCAGGAAGGACAGGATGTTGCGCAAGCGGCCCACGCCGTTGCCCTGGTAGCTGGGCACCGGCAGCCAGCGGTAGCGGATGCCATCGATGATCTCCTCGACCGGTTGGCCGGGCACCTCGGGCTGTACGGCGCGCACATGGGAGTAGCTGGCCGCGACGATGGTGACCTCGTGACCCGCCCTCACCCATTCACGGGCCAGGTAGTAGGGTCGGAACTCCATGCCGTGGGCAGGCGAACCGGCGTAATGGTTGACCAGAAGGATCCTCATGCCGGCGTGAGCTCCTTGAGCCGGGTCAGGAAGCGCTGCACGTGGGGCTCGAAGAGGCCGTTGGCGGCGACCCAGTTGCGATTGGCGATGGCGAGCTTGGTCGTGTCCAGCGTTGCCATGCGCGCCGGCAGGTCGTCCAGCGAGCCGACGATGAGTCCACGCGCCGAGTCGCCAATCAACTCACGATTGGCAGGCAGTTCGGACAGCAGCGGCACACAGCCATGCGCCATCGCTTCCAGCACCGAAACCGACACGGAATCGCTCTCGGGCAGGCTCAGGAACCAGGTCGAACGGGCGTAGTACGAGGCCTGGGCGGCGGCATCCAGCCGGCCGACGAAGGTGATCTGCTCATGTAAGCCACGAGCAGCCGTTTCATCTTCAAGCGACTGACGTAACGAGCCATCGTTCGCAATGACCAAGCGCGCTTCAGGGTTCTGACGCGCGATGCGCAGGAACGCGTCAATGACGAGTTGCGGCCGGTAGATCGGCTCCAGGCCGCGGTTCGCGAAGCACAGCCAAGGCTGCTTCTTCGCGTTCTGCTTGGGCATGGCTTCAAGGCCGAATGGGAAGGTCATGACCTCCCCCGCACCCAGCTCGCGCATGCGCTCGGCCATGTAGACCGAGTCCGACGTGGTCAGGGTGCAATTGCGCAGCACCTTCTTCGTCATCCAGCGCCAGGCGCCGCCGCGCTGCGGCGTCACGAGGATGT
>NZ_JBFULE010001295.1:0-982 GCF_056400485.1 Roseateles sp. P5_B10 | reverse complement strand
ACATTGACGAGCTTGGCCAGGTCAGCGGCGCTGCTCTGGTTGCGGCTCGACAGGCCGGTGGGCTCGACATAGTGGGTGTCGGCCATGCCCAGGCTCTCGGCCTTGGCGTTCATCGCGGCGACGAAGGCGTCCAGGCCACCGGGGTAGTTGCGGCCCAGCGCATGGGCGGCGCGGTTCTCGCTGGCCATCAGGGCCAGGTGCAGCATGTCGCCGCGCGTCAGCGTCGTGCCGACGGCCAGGCGGGAGCGGGTGAACTTCTCGGTGTCGATGTCGTCATCGGTGACCGAAATCTTCTCGTCCAGCGACAGCCCGGCCTCGACCACCACCAACGCCGTCATCAGCTTGGTGATGGAGGCGATGGGCAGCACGGCCTGGGGATTCTTGGAGAACAGCACCTCGTTGGTGTCCTGGTCCAGCACATAGGCCACGCTGGACTTCAGGGCCAGCGGGTCATCCACCTGGTGCAGGCCGGCAACCTGCCCGAAGGTGGGCACAGCCGAGATAACGGGTGCGACCGCCCTGCGCAGCACGACCGAGCGCACCTTGCGCGTGGGCACGGCGGCGGTTTTGACGGGAGTGCGGATGGCCCTGGATTGGGTCGTGTCGGCGGCTGCCGTGGCGGCGCCAGGCAGCGCGGCCAGGAAGGTGAGGCTCAGGAAAGCGGCGGCAAATGTCTTCAACGGAGGTCCCCAACGCAGGCGGCAGTGTACGTGACGCCAAAAGTACCGACAAGATAAGAACTTAAGTGAAATACCTCAAGTGAACTCTTGTCCCGTATTGACGGGCCGTCACCTCAGGGCTTGCCACCGGCTCTTTCGCTTCGCAACGGGCTCCAAACGCATGCAAGTAGGCCTTGGCTGACAGCGTCTGGGAATCGGGTCGGCCCCGAATACCAAGGATTGCCGCTCAGTCGATCGACCCGCTCGTTGCCTGCGAGTGCCTCTGGGCGTCATTCTCGGGCGGTAGGCTGCCTTTTGAAGCA
>NZ_JBFULE010001294.1:0-983 GCF_056400485.1 Roseateles sp. P5_B10 | reverse complement strand
TCCTTGACCACCTTGACGTCATGGACCATGACGCGAGGCTTCAGCGGACGCGCCGAATTGACCGAAACGACCAGCGCATAGCGGTCATCGGTGAGCTGCACGGTGGAACCCGGCGGGTAGACACCCATCATGCGGATGAAGGCGTTCAGCATGGTCGCGTCGAAGCGATTGCGGCCCTGCGCAAACATCAGCGACAGCGCCTCGTGGGGCGTCATCGCCTTGGACGTGATCAGCGGATTGCACAAGCCATCAAAGCGGTTGACCAGCGCAACGATGCGCGCGCCGGTGCTCATGCGGTCCATGTTGATCTTTTGCGGGAAGCCGCTGCCGTCGGCATGCTCATGATGCTGGGCAACGATGAGCAGCGGGCCGGGTGCCAGGCCCATGGTCTGGGCGATGGCCACGCCCTTGACGACGTGCTGCTGGTAGGCCTGGGTCTCGGCCGCCGTGAAGCTTTCGTCGCGGTGGCGCAGGCGCGCAGCGACCTCGAGCTTGCCGACGTCGTGCAGCAGCGAGCCGACGCCCAGGTCCATCATCTCGTCGCGACCGAGGCCGAAAGCGCGGCCGAGCAGCAGGGCAATGATGCAGACGTTCAGCGCGTGGGCCGTGCTGCGGTCGCCGGCAGCTTCATTGAGCAGCCGCATATTGAGATCACCCTCGACCAGCATCTTGTCGAGCAGTGCGGCGGTCAGGCTCTCGGCCTGGGTACGGGCGGCATGGGGATCGGGCTGGACCAGGTCCATGACACCGCGAAAGCCTTTGGCCGCCTCGCCGTACTGCTCCTCGCACAGACGCAGGGCCTCGCGTTGGGCGGCCAGAGCGCGGCGGTGGGCTTCGCGAGCCAGATCTTCAGGGCTGGGTTGCGAGGGGGCGGAACTGTCGCTCGCAGCACTGACGTCGCCGGCATCCGCAGCCACGGCGTCCTCGGACGACTGCAGGTCCAGGTCGCTCTTGGCGGGGCTCCAGCGCACCTGGGTCAAGCC
>NZ_JBFULE010001293.1:0-983 GCF_056400485.1 Roseateles sp. P5_B10 | reverse complement strand
GCCATCGTCCGGGTAGATGATGAGGGGGCGGATCTTGCCCTTGATGCGGCCGGCATATCCCGCGGACGGCGCCGAGTTCTGGGCCGCGGCGCCGGTGGAGCCGGGCGTGCCACCGGCCATGCCCTGGATGCGGCGCAGGTTTTCCTGACGCAGCGCTTCGCGCCGGGCATCGGCCTCCTTGGTGTCTTTCGCCTCTTTCGCGTCCTTGGCTGCCTTGGTGTCCTTGGCCTTCTTGCGGTCCTGCTCTTCCTTGTCCGCTTTCTCTTTGGCGAGCTTGTCCTTGGCCAGCTTCTCCTGGGCGGCTTTGTCGCGCTCGACCTTGGCAGCCTCGTCGCGGGCCTTTTCCTCCTTGCGCTTCTTCTCCTTGGCGATGGCGATCTCGGCCTCACGCTGCTCGGCGGCGGCCTCTTCGGCTGCTCGCTGCTGGGCGCGGGTGTCGGGCTTGGGCGCTTCGGGTTCGGGCTCGGGCGGCGCTTCCTCGCGCGGCGCGGCCACCTGGGGCACCGCCGACCACAGCTCGGCCTCGAAAGCGGGCGATGAATCGCTGTGCCAGTTCAGGCCATAGCTGAGCGCGAGGATCAGCAGGCCATGGGCGATCAGCGCCAGGGTCATGCCGCGGCCGAGGCCCGCGGCCTCGGGGGGGCGTAAGGTCGCGCTCGTCATCTCACTTGGAGGAGGAGGCGCCGCTCTTCACAGCCAGGCCCACGCGCTGGATGCCGGTGCGCTGCAGCGCGTCCATGACCTGCACGACGGCCTCGTACTTGACGTTCTTGTCGGCGGAGATGACTACGGGGCTGGTCGCATCCTTGCCCTGCGCCTTCTTGACGCGYTCGGCCAGGCGGTTCGCGGGAATCGATTCGGGCTCGAGTTGGTCGACCTTGATCTTCAGCTTCTCGTCCGTGCCAACGATGATCTGGATGACATGCTCGGGCTGCTGGCGGCTCTTGCCCACGCTGGGCAGGTCCACCAGGCCAGTCGTGATC
>NZ_JBFULE010001292.1:0-987 GCF_056400485.1 Roseateles sp. P5_B10 | reverse complement strand
CCGTAGATGCGCCAGGGGCGGGTGCCGTAGATGGCCTCGCCGTTGCGCACCATCCACGTGGCGATCTCGCCGAGGATCTTCTGCTCGTCGGCGTCGATGGTGCCGTCGCCGCGCAGCGGCACCGACAGCAGCAGGTTGCCGTTTTTGGAGACGATGTCGCACAAGCGGTGGATGACCGTGCTGGCTGGCTTGTACTGGTGGTTATCGAAAATGCCGCGGCTGTAGTGCCAGTCGCCCAGGCAGGTGTCGGTCTGCCAGGGCTGGGGCTCGATGCCTTCGCGAAAGCCGCGCTCGACGTCCTCGACGAGGCCGGCGCGCCATTCGCTGGGCATCACCTTGGCGTTGAGCACGGCCTCCAGCTTGCCGCCGTTCCAGGCCATGCTGGCGTTGTAGAAATGAGCGGCGATGTCCAGGCCGGCCTGGCCCAGCGGCAGCGTCGTGTTGTCCATGTAGACCAGGTCGGGCTTGTAGCTGTCGATCAGGTCACGGCAGCGCAGGAACCAGCTGCGCGTGAAGGCCGGGTTGTGCAGCGGCGGCTTCTCGTCCCAGTGGGCGGTCTGGCTCTGCTGCCAATCCTCGACGCTGCGGATGGTCTTGAAGCCGTCGGGCATGACGATGTTGCGGCCGGTGTAGAGGTCCTGCGGGTCCAGGCCTTCCCACCATTTGCCCTTGCCGTCTGCCTTGGTGAGGCGATAGGCGTCGTAGCGCTGGCCCGCATATGGGCCTTCGGGGTCGTAGCCGTAGGCTGGCTGGTACCAGTGCCAGGCATGGGCACTGTGATTGCTGACGCCGAAGCGCAGGCCGCGCGCGCGCGCCGCCTTCTCCCAGCCGGCGATGAGGTCTCGCTTGGGGCCGACGCGCAGGCTGTTCCAGGCGTGGAATTTGGAGTTGTAGTTGTCCTGGTTGTCGTGGTGGTTGGCCAGGGCGACGAAGTATTTGGCGCCGGTCTTCACGTACAGGTCCAGCAGCGCGTCCGGGTCCCAGTTC
>NZ_JBFULE010001291.1:0-988 GCF_056400485.1 Roseateles sp. P5_B10 | reverse complement strand
GCATCAAGCGCGCAGCGACGGCAACGTCATTGAAGACGCAATAGCCGGAGCCCTTGTCGGCATAGGCATGGTGGGTGCCACCCGCCATATTGGCCGCGACGCCCTCGACCAGGGCCGCCCGGGCGGCCGCGATGCTGGCGCCCACCGAGCGCCGCGAACGCTCGGCCATGGACGGGCTCCACGGGAAGCCGATCTCGCGCTGCTGGGCGGCGCTGAGGTGACCGAGCAGGACCGCATCCACATAGTCCGGCGTGTGGGCCAGGGCCAGTTCACCCTCGCTGGCGGCCGGCGCCGGCTGCATGCGCAGCAACCCCGGCTCGCGCTCGAAATGCTCCCGTAACAAGCGGTACTTAGATTGCGGGAAGCGGTGCCCCGRCGGCAGGGCCAGGCTGTGGGCATCGGAATGGAAGGCCTGCATGGCCGCCACGATAGCCGTGGACCTTTGTCACACCCCGACACCCCTAGTTTGCTGCACTGCACAAAATAGTTCTTGCAATCTGGCGCCCGGCCCCTATCATTCAGTTCATGTTGCAGTGCAGCAAAAGAAGCACAGCAAACGGTTCAACCACCTGAAATCGGAGTCTCACCATGCTGACCGCTGAACAAGTCCTCGCCGCCCACAAGGCCAATGTCGAAACCCTCTTCGGCCTGACGAACAAGGCGTTCGAAGGCGTCGAAAAGCTCGTCGAGCTGAACCTGCAAGTCGCTCGCACCGCGCTGAGCGAAGCCGCCGACACCACCGCTGCCGCCCTGTCCGTCAAGGACGCACAAGAGCTGCTGTCCCTGCAAGCCGCCCTGCTGCAACCGACTGCCGAAAAGGCCGCCTCCTACAGCCGCCACATCTACGACATCGCCTCCGCCACCGGCGCCGAAGTCGCCAAGGCTGCTGAAGCCAAGTTCGCCGACGTGCAGAAGAGCTTCACCGCCGTTGTCGACAACGCCGCCAAGAACGCCCCGGCCGGCACCGAGAACGCCGTCGCCCTGGTGA
>NZ_JBFULE010001290.1:0-988 GCF_056400485.1 Roseateles sp. P5_B10 | reverse complement strand
CGTGCACGACGCCTGCCGGCCCCAATCAGCCTTGTCCCGCCGCGCTGCCCACGGGCACTTTCACGGCGCCGTTCAACGGCAAGGGCGGGAAGCTGTCTGGTGTCGAGCTCTCGGCCTCGCTGCCGCTGAGCCTCGTCTCCGACACCTTCAAGGGCTTTGGCATCCAGGCCAGCGCCAGCTTCACCCACAGCAGCATCAAGATCCAGGATCCGGAGAGTGCGAGCAGCGTGGGTGGCGGCGACATCGCGCTGCCCGGCCTGTCCAAGCGGGTCTACAACCTGACGGCCTACTACGAGGCCAATGGGTTCGAGGCCCGCGTGAGCCAGCGCCGCCGCTCGGACTTCATTGGTGAAATCGGCAACTTCAACGGCTCACGTACCCTGCGCTACGTTGTTGGCGAGAAGATCACCGACCTCCAACTGGGCTACTCCTTCAACGAGGGCGCCTTCAAGGGTCTGGGGCTGCTGTTCCAGGTCAACAACCTGACCAACGAGGCTTACCAAACCTACGCCGGCACCAAGGATCGCCCGTTGGAGTACATCCGCTGGGGGCGCACCTTCCTGCTGGGGGCGAACTACAAGTTCTGATGCTTCGGTGTTGAATGAGGCCCGGCCGTGCGCCGGGCTTTTTCGTTTGGGGGCCCTCATCGGCCCGGTCGGGAGACGGGCGATGATTCAGGGGACACATGACGCACAAGCTGGAGAGAAGCTCGACCTCTGTCGCACGCATGGACGCATCTACCGTTTCAGCGGCGCCACCGCTTGCCACTTGCCCGCGATCACGCAGCACGTCCCTCATCTAGACCGCCATGCCCAACCGCCGCACCGTACTGACCGCCGCCACCTCACTCGCCCTGCCCGCCATGAGTGCCTCTGCCGCCGCTTCTGTCGAGATGCCCCATCTGCCCTGGACCCGCCAGGCCGTCATCTATCAGATCAACGTTCGCCAGTTCTCGCCCGAGGGCACGTTCAAGGCCGTGCAGTCGGAC
>NZ_JBFULE010001289.1:0-992 GCF_056400485.1 Roseateles sp. P5_B10 | reverse complement strand
CGTCATGGTCGGCACGGCCTACCCGATGAAGGTCTCGGAGGCTCTTTTGACGACGGCGCGCGACAAGCCCGAGGCCGCGATGGCCATGGTCACGGCCTTTTCGCATTCGCTGGCCAGCGCCAAGCCGGGCTACCCGGGCCCGGGCGCTTGGCTGCGCGGCGGCTCGATGGCGCTGATGCGCCGGCTGCAGGAGCGCCAGACGGAAGTCAACCTGTTCGAGAACGACTTCCAGGTCTGCGACCGCTATGCCGGCGGCGAGGCCGCGGCCGCTCGCGTGGCCTGCCCGGTGCATTTCATCCTCGGCGCGCTGGACCAGATGACCTCGCCCAAGCAGAACGCCGTGCTCGGCGGCCTGCTCAAGCCGCGCATCCATACCGTGCCCGCCGGCCACGCGCTGATGGCCGAAGCACCGGACGCCGTGCTGGCCGCGCTGAGGGCGGCGCTTCAGCCCAGCTCGTAGGCTGCTTCGTCGGGCCGCCGCACGGCCCGGGCGTATTCGCCGGTGAAGCCCGGCCAGATCGCGATGATGCGGCCGCTGTCGTTGCGGTACCAGGAACTGCACCGGCTCCAGACCGAGCCGGCGAGCCTTTGCTGGACGTTGGCGTCCTGGGCTGCAAACGCTTCAGGGCGCACGTCTATCCATCGCTTGCCTGATTGCTTGACTCTGCGCATGCAGGCCAGCGCATGCTGGACCTGGGGCTCGATGAAAAGCAGCGTCGAGGTATGGCCTGTGCCGGTGTTGGGGCCGAGCGTCAGGAAGAGGTTGGGAAAGCCCGGGACCGTCAGGCCGAAGTAGGCGCTGGGATTGACGCGCCAGGTCTCTTCCAGCGTGCGCCCGTCGAGACCTGTGATGGRCAGCTCCGCCAGGAGTTGCGTCGTGTCGAAGCCGGTGGCACAGACCAGTGCGTCCATGCGCCCGTCGAGACCTGTGATGGGCAGCTCCGCCAGGAGTTGCGTCGTGTCGAAGCCGGTGGCACAGACCAGTGCGTCCA
>NZ_JBFULE010001288.1:0-995 GCF_056400485.1 Roseateles sp. P5_B10 | reverse complement strand
CTCGTGGACGTTCGGCTATCGCGCCACGCCTGACGCATGGACCGCGTTCTGGCAACCGATGCCAAAGGCAGGCTGGCATGACCTGCTCTCGCTCACCAAGCGCGGCGACGCCACGCTCGAAGGCGACATCAAGCCCTTCATGACCAACCTTCAGTATTTCAAGGACCTGCTGGCGCTGCCGCGCAGCGCGGGAGGTGTCGCATGACCGCTTACATCGAACCGATGGTCGGTCGTTACGTGCATGTCGACATCGACGGCACCTCGCACCGGATCTATTTCGAGGAAGCCGGGCAGGGCGTTCCGCTGGTCTGCCTGCACACTGCTGGCTCCGACAACCGGCAGTGGCGCTATCTCCTTGCCGATGAGGAGTTCACGAGGAACTACCGTATCATCGCCTTCGACATGCCCTGGCATGGCAAGTCGAATCCGCCGGCGAACTGGGACGGCAGCGAATATCAACTCACCACCGCACGCTACACACAGACGATCCGCGCGTTCTGCGCGGCGCTCGATCTCGACAAGCCTGTCGTGATGGGTTGCTCGATCGGCGGCCGCATCGTGCTCAATCTGGCGATCGATCACGCCAGCGAATTCTGCGCGTTGATCGGCCTCGAGGCCGCTGACTTTCAGGCGCCGTGGTACGATACGACCTGGCTCAACCGCCCCGACATTCATGGTGGTGAAGTCTGCGCCGCGCTGGTGTCCGGCCTTGTCGCGCCGCAGTCTCCTGCGGCAGCGCGCATGGAAACGCTGTGGGCTTACAAGCAGGGCGGCCCCGGCGTGTTCAAGGGCGACCTGTATTTTTATCGTGTCGATGGTGACCTGCGTGGCCGCACCAAGGCGATCGATACAAAACTCTGTCCGCTCTATCTGCTCACCGGTGAATACGACTTCTCCTGCATGCCCGAAGACACCGTGCGAACGGCCGCCGGCATCGCGGGCACGGAAGTCACCGTGATGGAGCAGCTCGGCCATTTCCCGATGAGCGAGAACCC
>NZ_JBFULE010001287.1:0-996 GCF_056400485.1 Roseateles sp. P5_B10 | reverse complement strand
TGATTGTTCCGCCAATGGATCAATGGGGCCAATGATGGAATCAGACGCCGACGACCTGCTGCTGTTTGCCCGCGTCATGGAGGCTGGCAGCTTCAGCCGCGCCGCCGAGCGGGTGCACTGGCCCAAGAGCACGGTGTCGCGGCGCATCGGCGCGCTGGAGACCCGGCTGGGCGAGAAGCTGCTGCAGCGCACGACGCGCAAGTTGACACTGACTGACTTCGGCGCCGGAGTGCTGGAGCACGCGCGAGCAGTCGCTTCAGAGGTGGATGGCGCGCTGGCGCTGGCGCTGCACCGCCAGCAAAAACCCAGCGGCCGGTTGCGCGTGAGCATGCCGGCGGACTTCGCCCAGGAGGTGGCGGCCGGCATGCTGGCCGAATTCGCGCTGGCCTACCCGGAGGTGCAGCTGGAGCTGGACCTGACGCCGCGGCGCGTGGACCTGATCGGCGAGGGCTTCGACCTTGCCATCCGCATGGGATCGATGGACGAGGACAGCCAGCTCGCCGCGCGCAAGCTGGCGACGACGCATTGGGGCCTGTACGCGTCACCGGGCTATCTGGAGCGGGTTGGCGAGCCGTTGTTGCCGCAGGCCTTGGACACCATGCACGGGCTGATGCTGCTGACCCGCCACGGCGAGCCCGTGCCCTGGCGGCTGCAGCGCGAGGGGGCCGAGCCCCACCTCGCCCGGCCGGCGCAGCGCACGTTGGCCAATGCGCCCAGCCTGCTGGCTCAGCTGGCGCAAAGCGGCGTTGGCATCGCCGGCATTGACCGCCTCATCGTCAGGGATGCGCTGGCGCTGGGCCGGCTGCAGCGCCTGCTGCCGGACTGGCACCTGCCGGGCTCGAGCTGCTGGGCGGTGTTCCCGGAGCGCCGGCTGATGCCGTTGCGCACCCGGGTGTTTCTGGAGGCGATGTCAGCCCTGCTGGACAACTGCCCGGCGCCGGGCCCTTGAGCCCGCCAGCGCCACGACGACGAGGCCAACGGCCAGCAGCGCCGCCA
>NZ_JBFULE010001286.1:0-997 GCF_056400485.1 Roseateles sp. P5_B10 | reverse complement strand
CGCCCAGGCCCTGTGCGACCAGATGGGCCTGGCCCTGCAGCGCCGCCGTGTGCAGGATGAGGCCCGGCAATCGGCGGAACTGGCCGAGACCCAGTCCACCCGCAACGCCATGCTGGCCGCGATCTCGCACGACTACCGCACGCCGCTGGCCACCATCATGGGTTCGGCTTCTGCCCTGCAGACCCAGGGGGACCGGTTGACGACGGCGCAACGCAGCGAGCTGGCCAGCCGCATCGTCGACGAGACCGCCCGCCTGGTGCGACTGACCGACAACACGCTGCAGCTCGCTCGCCTGGGCGCGCCCGGCGTGGCGCTGCGCTGCGACTGGGAGTCGGCCGAGGAGATCGTCGGCGCCGCGCTGCGCCGCGTGCGCCGCCGGCCCGACGGTGAACGCGTGAAGGCGCGAATCGAGCCGGAGCTGCCGCTGCTGTGGTGTGATGCGGCCCTGATGTCGCAGCTGCTGGACAACCTCATCGAYAACGCATTGAAGTACAGCCCGGCCGAAGCCGTCGTCGAACTCGTCGTGCGCCGCCTTGGCAGCGAAGTGATGTTCGCCGTGCGCGACCGCGGCCCCGGCATCGACCCGGCCTGGCGCGAGCGCGTCTTCGACGCCTTCCAGCGCGGCGACCTGGCCGCCTTTGCTCAGCGCCCGCCGGGCTCGGGCGTGGGCCTGGCCTTGTGCCGCGCGATTGCCGAGGCGCACGAGGGGGTGCTGAGCCTGCGCCCGCGTGGCC
Source organism: Roseateles sp. P5_B10 (assembly GCF_056400485.1). Lineage (NCBI taxonomy): Bacteria > Pseudomonadati > Pseudomonadota > Betaproteobacteria > Burkholderiales > Sphaerotilaceae > Roseateles > Roseateles sp. P5_B10. The sequence goes on along the minus strand of NZ_JBFULE010001286.1, from coordinate 263 downwards.
ACGGTGGCTGCAGCTTCGAGTTGCGCCTGCCTTTGCGCGACGCGCCTGAGCTGCCGGAGGCCGCGACGTGAAACTGCTGCTTGTCGAAGACGACCGCGAACTGCGCGTGACGCTGCGCGAGGCCTTGGTCGTCGAGGGCTACGAGGTGCTGACCGCCGCCAGCCTGGCCGACGCGATGGCCCAGCTCGCCCACGCCGGTCATCTGGACGCCGTGCTGCTCGACCTCGGCCTGCCCGACGGCGATGGTGAGGAACTGCTGCAGG
>NZ_JBFULE010001285.1:0-1000 GCF_056400485.1 Roseateles sp. P5_B10 | reverse complement strand
AAACCACGGTGGTGCGCACCGAGGCCGAGGCGCTGCTGCTCGAGAACAACCTGATCAAGACGTTGAACCCGCGCTTCAACATCGTGTTCCGGGATGACAAGAGCTACCCCTATCTGAAGATCACCTCGCACGCCTGGCCGCGCATGGCCTACTACCGCGGTGCGGTGGACAAGCGGCACAAATACTTTGGCCCCTTCCCGAGCGCCTGGGCGGTGAAGGAGTCCATCCAGCTGATGCAGAAGGTCTTCAAGCTGCGCACTTGCGAGGACAGCGTCTTCAACAACCGCAGCCGGCCTTGCCTGCTGCACCAGATCAAGCGCTGCTCGGGCCCTTGCGTGCCGGCCGGGCAGACGCCCGAGTACGCGCGTGATGTGGATAGCGCCGAGCGCTTCCTGCGCGGCGAGACCAACGAGGTGATGGCAGCGCTGCAGGAGCAGATGGGCGCCTATGCCGAGCGCTTCGAGTACGAGCTGGCGGCCGAGGTGCGCAACCAGATCCAGGCGCTGTCCAAGGTGCTGCAGCAGCAGGTCATCGAGGAMAGCAGCGCCACGGGCCGCGACCGTGATGTCGACGTGCTGGCCGTCAAGGTGCAGGGCGGCAAGGCTTGCGTGAATCTCGCCATGGTGCGCGGTGGACGGCATCTGGGTGACCGCGCCTTCTTCCCCAAGCATGTCGATGACGCGACTGCCGTTCAGCTCAACGATGAAGAAATGCTGTCGCCTGAGCGGCAAGTGCTCGAGGCCTTCATGGCCCAGCACTACCTGGCCTCGCCGGCTCCCGGGTTGATCGTCGTCAGCGAGATGGTGGATGCGGGGCTGGCCGAAGCCCTCGGCATCCAGACTGGCAGCCGCGTGACTGTGCAGGCCCAGCCGCGCGGGCAGCGGCGCATCTGGCTGGAGATGTGCGTCAAGGGCGCGGAGCTGGCACTGGCACGGCTGCTGGCGGAGGAAGGCTCCCAGCATGCGCGCACGCGGGCCCTGGTCGACGCGCTGGATCTGTC
>NZ_JBFULE010001284.1:0-1004 GCF_056400485.1 Roseateles sp. P5_B10 | reverse complement strand
AGCTGGGCGCGTGCTGCCTGCTCCAGCGCCTGCACCGTCTCGAGTTCCGACAGCGCGCAGGCCGAGGCCAGCCAGGCGGCACCGAAAGGCTCACCGGCCAGCGCGGCCGCTTCGAGCAGGCGTGCCGTCTGCGCGTCCAGTCGGCGCACCCGCGCCAGCACGGCCTCGCGCACGCTGGCGGGCATGGGCAGCTCGCGGTAGTCCTGCGTCACGGCGTCGAACGGGGTGCGCCAGCGGCCTTGCTCGTCGACGTCCAGCACCGCAGTCTCGGCCAGGTCGCGCAGCGTCTCCGAGATGAAGTAGGGGTGGCCGCCGGTGGCGCTGCACAGGCGCTCGGCAAAGCGCACCGGGTCGGCGGCGCCGGACAATTGGCGCACCAGCTCGTACACCGCTTCCGCCGACAAGGGACCGAGCGCGACCGTCTCGGCCGCGAGTGCCGCGCTGAAGCCCAGCAGTTCGGGGTCGTCGCTGGCGCCGCGCCAGCAAACCAGCTCGATGGTGCCTTCCGAGCCGGCCTCGCGGCGGCGTGCGGCGGCGCGGGCCAGCAGCGTGCGGCTGGCGGGGTCGGCCAGCTGCCAGTCATCCAGCACGAGGGCGTCGAAGGCGCCGCGCGACAGCGCCAGCCAGGCCTGGATGCAGGCCTCGTCGAAGCGCAGCCGCTCGGCCTGCGTGCGCAGCGGCGCCGGTGCCGGGCCCAGTTCGGGCAGCAGCCGGGTCACTTCGGCCACGATCCAGTCGTCCAGCCCGCGCAGGTCGGGCGGCTCGCCAGCCAGCACGCGCAGCACGCGGGCACAGGCACCGAAGGCGATGTCATGGTCGCCGCTGCGGCAGCGCACCAGCGCATAGGCGCCCTGCGAGGCCGCGAAATCGGTGGCCAGGCGGGTCTTGCCGACGCCAGCCTCGCCGACGATGACGACTGCGGTGCGGCGCGCCCAGGCGCCTTGCAGCCGCGCCACCTCGGTGGCCCGGCCGACGAAGGGCAGGCGCTCCGGCCAGGCCTGCGG
>NZ_JBFULE010001283.1:0-1004 GCF_056400485.1 Roseateles sp. P5_B10 | reverse complement strand
GCCTGCAGCTTGACGCCAGCGCCAGCGGTGTTGGCAGCCAGGCCGCCCAGCACCAGCATCTCGGCGCACAGCGCCAGCGTCACTTCGTGCAGGCGCGGCTCGCGGGCATCGCCCTTGAGGTAGCGGATGGTTTCGATCACTTCGAGCGAATTGCCGACGTCGCTGCCCAGGATCTGGTTCATGTCGGTGATCAGCGCGCGCGTCTTCAGGCCCGCGCCGCCGGCGACCGCGACGATGCTCTCGGCCAGTTCCTTGGCGAACTCGGGCGTGGACGCGAAGGCGCCGTTGCCGCACTTGATGTCCATGGCCAGGCCTTCGAGGCCGGCAGCCAGCTTCTTGGACAGGATGCTGGCAGTGATGAGCGGCACGCTCTCGACGGTGGCCGTCACGTCACGCGTCGCGTAGAAGCGTTTGTCGGCCGGGGCCAGGTCGGCGGTCTGGCCGATGATGGCGCAACCCAGCGAGCGCACGATCTGGTCGAACCTGGCCGGGTCGGGCGTCGTCGTGTAGCCGGGAATGGCCTCCAGCTTGTCGACCGTGCCGCCGGTGTGGCCCAGGCCCCGGCCGGCAATCATCGGCACATAGCCACCGCAGGCCGCCACCATGGGCGCCAGCATCAGGCTGACCTTGTCGCCGACGCCGCCGCTGCTGTGCTTGTCCAGCACGGGGCCGGGCATGTCGGGCCAGCGCATGACGCGGCCGGAGTTCATCATCGCRCGGGTCAGCAGCACGGCTTCGTCGCGGCCCATGCCCTTGAGGAACACGGCCATGCCGAGGGCGGCCACCTGGCCTTCGCTCCAGGAGTTGTCGACGAGGCCGCGGACGAAGTGGTTGATCTGCGCTTCGTTGAGCGCCTGGCCGTCGCGCTTGGCGCGGATGATTTCTTGAGCAAGCATAGGGGCTCGGTAATGCTACGGGAATCGATGCGAGAGGGTCTGCGCGGGTGCAGGGCTAGGCGTGCGACGCCGCCTGGGCTCATGCCCAGGCAAGGCGCGCAACAACGC
>NZ_JBFULE010001282.1:0-1007 GCF_056400485.1 Roseateles sp. P5_B10 | reverse complement strand
CTGGCGCTCAAGGGCACGCTGGCGCTGTCGCGCACCCGCTTCCCGCGCGGCACGCTCAGCCCCATGCTGGACGCCATCGCCCGCGCGCCGCTGTGGGAGCACGGCCTGGACTACGGCCACGGCACGGGCCACGGCGTGGGCTACTTCATGAATGTGCATGAAGGCCCGCAGAGCATCAGCAAGGCGATTGCCGAGCCGGCCATGGCCATGGAGCCCGGCATGATCACGTCCATCGAGCCAGGCCTGTACCGGCCGGGGCTGTGGGGTGTGCGCATCGAGAACCTGGTGCTCAACGTCGCCATCGATACGCCGGAGAAGAACGCCTTCGGCGAGATGCTGGAGTTCGAGACGCTGACGCTCTGCCCCATCGACACGCGCTGCATCGACATCAGCCTGATGCGCGCCGACGAGATCGAATGGCTGAACCGCTACCACGCCACCGTGCGAGAGCGCCTGAGCGCCAAGGTCAGCGGCCCGGCCCTGGCCTGGCTGCTGCTGCGCACCGCGCCGTTGGCGGCCTGATGCGCGCGCTGGCTGCGCTGCTGCTGTGTGCGGTAGGCGCGGCCGCGGCGCAGACGCGCTATGAGGGCCTGTGCGACGCCTCGGCGGCGGTGGCGCTGGATGCGCGTCATTTCGTCGTTGCCGATGATGAGCACAACCGGCTGACCATCTACAGGCGCGGCGAAGCCAAAAGCGTCGGCGGGATCGACCTCGACAAGTTCTTGAAGGCCGACAAGGAAGCCGACCTCGAAGGCGCGGCCCAGGTCGGCCGCCGCATCTACTGGATCGCCTCGCATGCGCGCAACAGCGCCGGCAAGGTACGCGAAGACCGGCTGCGCTTCTTCGCCACCGAGATCCGCGGCACGACGGTGGAGCCGGTGGGCCAGCCCTACACGGGCCTGCTGGCCGACCTGCTGGCGGCGCCGGCCCTGGCGCCGCTGAAACTGTCCGACGCTGCTGGCCGCGCGGCCGAGGCGGAAGGCGGCTTCAACATCGAAGGCCTGGCC
>NZ_JBFULE010001281.1:0-1008 GCF_056400485.1 Roseateles sp. P5_B10 | reverse complement strand
CTCTGCGCGCTCCTTCGGCGCGTTGAAGTTCTATGTGACCCGCATTGCCGCCGGAAAGATCTCGCGCGGCCTGCCGCAGGCGTTGCAGCGCTGCGGCTACAAGACCTTCTCGCTCTATCCGACCTACGGCAATTTCCTCAGCGCCCGCAGCTTCCAGCAGGGCGCGGGCATTGACGGCTTCATCGACATGGCGGCGATGGGCGTCAGCGAGGACATGCAGCCCGACAGGTTCTATTTCGATCAGGCGAAGGATCTCATTGCGCGCGAGAGCAAGACCGATCAACCGATCTTCGTGCTGGTCTATCTCACCGCCAATCATTTTCCGTGGACCACGACCTATCGCGACGACCTGACGCCGGCCTCCTGGCAGGCGCCGGGCAATACGACCGAGGTCGACGAATATATCCGCCGCCAGGCGATGACGGCTACGGACTACAAGGCCTTCGTCGCGCAACTCCAGAAGGATCATCCGGCCGAGCCGTTCCTGCTGGTGCGGTTCGGCGATCACCAGCCGGCGATCGCGCAGAAACTGCTGGAGCCCGATCTGGCGCAGCCGAAGCGCGCCAACCGGATCATGACGCATGATATCCGTTACTACACGACCTATTACGCCATCGACGCGCTGAACTACCGGCCCGAACTGTCATCGGCGCTGCCCACGCTGGACGCCGCCTATCTGCCACTCATGGTGCAGGAGGCCGCGCGCGTGCCGCTCGATCCGTCCTTCGTCGAGCAGAAGAAGATCATGCTCCGCTGCAAGGGCGTGTTCTACGGCTGCAAGGACGGCGACGAAGCCAGCCGGTTCAACCGCTGGCTGATCGATGCGGGGCTGATCAAGGATCTCTGACCCAGCCGAACCGCAACGGGCGGGTACGGGGCGCCTGCCGATTCCGTCGATCCCGTTCGGGCCAAGTTCATTGCCCATTCATGACCAGTCCATTACAGTTTTGTGACATGTCGCAGTTTCCGGCTGCGACATGCGCCCTCTGGCCGTCGCCAGCCCAGGCC
>NZ_JBFULE010001280.1:0-1009 GCF_056400485.1 Roseateles sp. P5_B10 | reverse complement strand
ACGCGCGCCTGAGCCTGGCCGAAATCAGTGCCGAAGTGGGCCTGACCACATCGCCCTGCTGGACACGCATCAAGCGACTGGAAGACGCTGGTGTCATCGAGGGGTACTCGCTGCGGCTGAACGCCGAGAAGATTGGCCTGAAAGACATGGTGATCGTTCAGCTCACGCTCGACAGCCACTCTGACGAGGCGCTCGAACGCTTCGGCCGCGAGCTTGAGCGAATTCCAGAAATCCTGGAGGTCTTTCTCGTGTCCGGCGACTACGACTACCACTTGCGCATCGCCGTGGCCGACACGCGCGACTACGAACGTCTGCTGCGCGAGAAGCTCTACAAGATTCCAGGCATCCGGCACAGCAAGTCCAGCTTCGTGCTCAAGCAGCTGAAGAGGGGCGAGCTGCYATTGAACAGCCCGTAACCCTCGTGCAGTGTTCATGCGCGACGCGACAAGGCCGGGGCTAAGTTCCCTGTCTCGACGCCCTCGATTTGGCCCAGCAATCGAGCGCGCTCGGCCCGCATCCGCGCCAGATGCGCAGCCTTCACATGCCCGTATCCGCGAATGTGCTCAGGCAGTTGGGCCAGTTGGACCACGGCCTGGAGTTGATCGCCTCGCAATTGCTTCAAAAGCCGGCCGAGTGTGCCCTCGTACTCATCCACAAGTTCCCGCTCCTCGCGCCGCTCGCGCGTGTAGCCGAAGACATCGAAGGGCGAGCCGCGCAGTCTCTTGAGTTTGGCAAGCACGCGCATCGCCTTGAGGACCCAGCCGCCGTACTCACGCTTGACGAGATGCCCGGTGGTCGGGTCTGTGCGGGCGAACAGGGGCGGCGCCAGGTAGACGGACAGCCTCAAATCGCCCTCGAACTCCGCGCGCAGCTCGGCCAGAAATTCCGGCGCGCTGTACAGCCGCGCCACTTCGTATTCATCCTTGTAGGCGAGCAGCTTGCTGAAGCCGACAGCCACCGCCTTTGCCAGGCGATCACTGCCCGGCGCCAAGCCTTGTTCGGCCTCTAC
>NZ_JBFULE010001279.1:0-1009 GCF_056400485.1 Roseateles sp. P5_B10 | reverse complement strand
TACCTCTACTACGACGCCGACGGCCGCATGTGGCCGATCACGCAGACGGAAGCCGGCATCAGCAAGCCGCCCCAGCCGCCCAAGGGCAAGGTGCCGGCGCTGGCGGACCCGGGCCGCTCCGACCCGCGCGTGGCCGTCCAGCAGTTCGCCCAGGGCTATCCCGAAACCTGGTCTGGCAGCCCGGCGCTGGCCTCCGTCACCCGGCCTTTCGAGCAGACACCCGAGCCCATCGGCTTCAACCGCGACGGCGGCGCCAGCCGCCTGGTGCAGACCTTCGTGCCGCGCGCCGACATCCCACTAGGCCGGCTCAGCCTGTACGCCGGTGACGGCCACGGCACGGACGCCACGCGCAGCTTGCGCCTGTCGTTGCGCGACGTGGAGGCCGGCACCGAACTGCTCGGTGCGGGCGAGGGCCTGGCCATTGCCTACCGGCCGCAAGGGGCCGGGCTGCTGAGCTTCGACTTCAGCGCCCATCCGCCTGTCGTGCTGAAGTCCGGTCGTCGCTACGCGCTGACGCTGCAGGGCCAGAAGGACGCGGTGACGATCAACCTCCGCGCCAGCCGCAGCGATGTCTATGCCGACGGCGAGGCGACCCTTGATGACCGGCCGCTGAAGGACAAGGAAAGCGGCCGCCCTGCGGACTTCGCGTTCGCGCTGTATGCGCGGTAGGCGCGCTGAAACGGCCTCAGGCCGGGCGGCAAGTCGCCTTGACCGACGCGACTCCAAATGACTGATCCGGACAAAACATGGACAAACACGCTGACGACCTGAGCCGCCCTTGCGCCGCCTCTCCCACCCGCCTCATGAACCGCCCGGTTCTTTGGCTCGTGATGGCCCTCGTGCTCTGCGTCGCGTCTCCGGCCGTTCCGGCGGCACAGGCAGCTCCTGCTCACAACCCGCTGATCTGGGCCGACGTTCCGGACATCGCCATCATCCGAGTAGGCAAGACCTACTACATGAGCAGCACGACGATGCACATGAGCCCGGGCCTGCCGATCATGAAGTCGAC
>NZ_JBFULE010001278.1:0-1011 GCF_056400485.1 Roseateles sp. P5_B10 | reverse complement strand
ATGCCGAACGATGGCGACCTCGTCGATCTCATCCCGCTCTGGCTGCCGGATTCCAAAGCGCAGCTCCTGGCATTGGTGGATAATCCGGCTTCGCTCTACGGTTTCGAGAACATCGGACAGGCATCATGAGCACAGCACGCACCATCACGGCCGGCGCGATCCCGACCACATTGTCCACCACGCTGGTCGCCCGCTTGCGGGATTCGATCATGCGCGGCGACCTCCTGCCGGGCAGCAAGCTCAATCTTGATCGCCTGCGCACCGCCTTCGGCGTCAGCCTCAGCCCGCTGCGCGAAGCACTGTGTCGTCTGGAGAATGACGGCCTCGTCGCGCTGATCGACCAGCGCGGCTATCGCGTCACACCGGTCTCTGCGAGCAATCTCGCCGAGATCATCCGGCTGCGCGTCGAACTCGAAGGCCTCGCCGTCAAGGAAGCCATCGAACACGGCGATATAGCCTGGGAAGGACGCGTGCTCGGCTCGCTGCATCAGCTCAGCCGCTGCAAGCGCGGTTCACGCTCGGCCGCTGAACAGGAAGCCTGGGAGATCGCACATCGCGCCTTCCATGCCGAACTGATCTCGGCATGCCAGATGCCGTTGCTGCGGCAGTTCTGTGCCACGCTGCACGACCAGAGCGATCGCTATCGCCGGATTTTTCTGAAGAAGCATAAGCCCGACCGCGACGTGCCTGCAGAACACACCGCGATGGCCCATGCGATGATCGAGCGGCGCACGCGCGATGCAACGCGGATCCTGCGGGAGCATATCGAACGCACCGGTCGGAATATCCAGACGGTATTGCCGGCCGAATAGAAGCCAACCACGGCAACGGCCGGCCTAGGTCGACTTCGTCTCGCTCTGCGCCGCAATCAGCTTTTCGATCCGCGCTTCTTCCTCGGCGGTGAGTTTCATGACGGCCTCATCGCTGCCGCCTGCACTCCCGCGCCGCCGGTTGTGCCACCATAGCGCAACGCCGCCACCGATCAGCACCAGCGGCGTCAGCAGCCACAGC
>NZ_JBFULE010001277.1:0-1011 GCF_056400485.1 Roseateles sp. P5_B10 | reverse complement strand
GCTGACATAGATGCCCGCTTCGCCGACGAAGTAACGACCCAGCTCGACGACGAGCTTGGACAGCGGCAGGTCGGTCTTGGCGCGTGCTTGCAGCCCGGCAAGGTTGTCGGCGATGGGTGCCAGATCGAGCCGCGATTCGCCTGGGAAATACGGGATGCCAAAGCCCCCCCCCAGGTTCAGGAACTTGACAGGTGACGGCGCGGCCTCGGCCAGTCGCAGGGCCAGTTCGTAGCTCTTGAGCTGCGCCTCGCAGATGGCCTCAGCCTTGAGGTTTTGCGACCCGGCGAACAGGTGAAAGCCCTCGAAGGCCAGGCCGTCACCGCTCAGCCGGCCCACCTCAGCCAGCACCTCGGGCAGAGCCTCGGCGTCGATACCGAACTGCTTGGGGCCACCGCTCATGCGCATGCCCGAGCCCTTGAGCTCGAAGTCGGGGTTCACGCGCAGCGCGACGCGGGCTGGCAGGCCCAGGCGCTGCGAAGCACGGGCCAACGGCACCAGCTCACGCACCGACTCGACATTGACCAGCACGCCGGCCGCGACGGCCTGRCCCAGCTCGATGTCACGCTTGCCGGGGCCGGCAAAGCTGACCTCGTGCGGGTCGGCACCGGCGTTCAGCGCCACCTGCAGTTCGCCCGCCGAGGCCACGTCGATACCGTCCACCAAGCCGGCCATCAGCTGCACCAGCGCCGGCATCGGGTTGGCCTTCATCGCATAGTGCAGTTCTAGCCCCAAGGGCAGAGCCGCGCGCAACTCGGCGACGCGGGCTTTCAGCAGCCCGCGGTCGTAGGCGTAGAACGGCGTCTGGCCGACTCGCTCGGCGAGCACGGACAGGCGCTGGCCGCCGACCAGCAGTTCGCCATTCRCGTCGCGGGGAAAGAGCACGGGCGCGTGCTCAAGGGCGCGCTTCGGGGGGATGGGATCGCTCATGCAGCGTGCTGTTCAAGCCAGTCGGTCGAGAGGGTTTTGCGATCGATCTTGCCGTTGGGGTTGCGCGGCAGCGGGCCCGAACGG
>NZ_JBFULE010001276.1:0-1012 GCF_056400485.1 Roseateles sp. P5_B10 | reverse complement strand
GAGCTTGGCCAACTCCGCATGCATCGCTGGCCAGCCGCGCTCGGCCGCCTCGGCGTCGATGGCGGCACGCAGGTCGGCGTCGGCCTGGGGCAGCGTCGACAGGCCATCGAACAGCGCCTTGAAGTACAGCATCGTGCCGCCCACCAGCAGCGGCAGCTTGCCACGCGCGCTGATCTCCGCAGCAAGCCGTTTGGCATCGCGCACGAACTCGGCGGCCGAATAGCTCTCGGTTGGGTCAAGGATGTCGATGAGATGGTGCGGCACCGCGGCCTGCTCAGCGGCCGTGGGCTTGGCCGTGCCGATGTCCATGCCGCGGTAGATCAGGGCCGAGTCGACACTGATGATCTCAACGGGCAGCACCTCGGCAATCGCCAGGGCCGCCGCCGTCTTGCCGCAGCCGGTCGGGCCAGCGAGACAAATGGGGCTCATCAACGGCGTGGTGCCTTCCCAAGTGGCTGCCGTGGAACTGGCTTTGCCAGGCCACTGGCAGCGCCCCCTCGAGGGGGCCGGCGAAGCCGGTAGGGGGGGGTCAAAATTTTTCCCACGGGGCCAGATAGCGCCATTGCCCGACGGGCAGATGGCCCAGCGGAATGCGGCCGATGCGCACGCGCTTCAGGCCGACGACCTTGAGGCCGACCAGTTCGCACATGCGGCGGATCTGGCGCTTCTTGCCCTCGCGCAGCACAAAGCGCAGCTGGTGCTCGTTCTGCCAGCTGACCTTGGCGGGCTTGAGTTCTTCGCCATCCAGCTCCAGGCCATGGTTCAGCAGGGCGAGTTTGTTGTTCGACAGCGCCGCGTTGGGCAGCGTGCCCTCTGGCACGGCTTCAGCACCGGGCAGGCCGACGAACTCGACACGCACGAGGTACTCCTTCTCGACGTCGGAGTCGTCGCCGATCAGCACCCGGGCGATGCGGCCGTCCTGCGTCAGCACGAGCAGGCCGGTGGAGTCGATGTCCAGCCGCCCGGCGGGAGCCAGGTTGCGGTGGTGGCCGGCGTTGGGCTTGATGCCGGA
>NZ_JBFULE010001275.1:0-1013 GCF_056400485.1 Roseateles sp. P5_B10 | reverse complement strand
CCCGATTTGGAGACTTTGAGATGACCGCACTCGTCATTGCAGAACACGACAACGCCCACATCAAGGGCGCCACGCTGAACACCGTCACTGCTGCCGCTGCCACGGGCGGCGAAGTGCATGTGCTGGTGGCCGGCCACAACGCCGCCGCCGCCGCCGCYGCTGCCGCCCAGATCGCCGGCGTCACCAAGGTGCTGCACGCCGACTCTGCCGCGCTGGCCGAAGGCCTGGCCGAGAACGTCGCCGCGCAAGTCATCGCGCTGGCGTCTGGCTACAGCCACCTGCTGTTCCCCGCCACCGCTGCGGGCAAGAACGTCGCACCCCGCGTTGCCGCGCTGCTGGACGTGGCTCAGCTGAGCGACGTGACCAAGGTCATCAGTGCCGACACCTTCGAGCGCCCGATCTACGCCGGTAACGCCATCGCCACCGTGCAGAGCAGCGATGCGACCAAGGTGCTGACCGTTCGCACGACGGGCTTCGACCCGGCCGCTGCATCCGGTGGTTCGGCTGCCGTCGAAACCGTGGCCGCCGCCGCCGACAGCGGCAAGAGCAGCTTTGTCGGCCGTGAGGTGACCAAGAGCGACCGCCCCGAGCTGACCGCCGCCAAGATCATCGTGTCAGGTGGCCGCGCGCTGGGCTCGAACGACAAGTTCATGGAAGTGCTGACCCCGCTGGCTGACAAGCTCGGCGCGGCCCTCGGCGCTTCGCGCGCCGCCGTTGACGCGGGCTACGCGCCCAACGACTGGCAGGTGGGCCAGACCGGAAAGATCGTCGCCCCCCAGCTCTACGTGGCTTGCGGCATCTCGGGCGCCATCCAGCATCTGGCCGGCATGAAGGACTCCAAGGTCATCGTCGCGATCAACAAGGACCCGGAAGCACCGATCTTCTCGGTGGCCGACTACGGCCTGGAAGCTGACCTGTTCACGGCCGTGCCGGAACTCGTCGCCGCGCTGTAAATCCACGCGCCACCGCACTCCGGGCGCCCAGACTTCGTCTGTCGCGGCGCCCTTTTTGCC
>NZ_JBFULE010001274.1:0-1014 GCF_056400485.1 Roseateles sp. P5_B10 | reverse complement strand
CGTCACGATCATCGCGTCGACGGAATCATTCGACGAGCAGCGCATGCCCTGCTATTTGCAGCCTGGTGACTACATGGGCACCGACGGTGCGCGCGTCATTCGGCTGCCCTATCGAAGGTTCATCCCCACCAAGCTGGCCCCAAAGATTCGAGCCTATCCGGGCGTGCGCCCACTTCTGGACGCACTCAGCCCGGACGTCATCCTCTTTCATGGCCTGTGCGCGTGGGAACTGTTGACGGTGGCCCAGTACGTCCGGGAACACCCTCAGGTCAGGCTCTTCGCAGACTGCCACGAGGACTTCAACAACAGTGCTCGCGGTTGGATTTCCAAGTACCTCCTGCATGGCGCGTTCTACCGGCCGATCCTGCGCAGCGCCCTAGACGTGGTGAAGGAGGTTCTCTGCATCACAGTCGAGTCGATCCAGTTTTCCGAGCAGTTCTACAAGGTGCCCAAGGACAAGATCGTGCTGTTCCCTCTCGCCGGGCACATCCATGGTGACGAGGACTACGAAGCACGACGTCAGCGCGTCCGAGAACTGCATGGAGCAGGGCCTGGCGATGTCGTGATTGTTCAATCAGGCAAAATCACGGCCAACAAACTATTGCCGAGAGCTCTGCGCGCCTTCATTGGGACGCCCGCTGAACACCTGAAGTTCTGGATCGTCGGCCAAGTTGTTGACGATCAAAAAGAGTGCCAGGCTTTGATCGATTCGGATCCGCGAATCGCGTTTCTCGGCTGGAAGTCGCCGGATGAGTTGGAGGACATCCTTTGTGCGGCGGACGTCTTCTTGCAGCCCAAAGGGCAGACCGCCACGACCCAGACGAGCATGTGCTGCCGCTGCGCAATCCTGGTCGATGACGTCCCCAGTCACCGCGCACTTTTCRTGGACAACGGTTTCCTGATCAATGAACGTACGACGTTGGCGAACAGTTTGACAGCGATTGCCGTGGCCCCGGAGGCCGTCGATGCCATGAAAAAGAGATCTCTCCAATTCGCGCGTGAGCATCTGGACTA
>NZ_JBFULE010001273.1:0-1014 GCF_056400485.1 Roseateles sp. P5_B10 | reverse complement strand
CGCGAAGGCTCTGACCGAGCGGGGTGCCGTAGCGTTCTGACTGCATCAGCGCCAGACAGACCGATTTGACACCTTCAAGTCCGGTGCGCTTCGCAAGGTTCTCATATGCAACCTTGCGATCCTGCAGATAAGACAGTTCGGCCGTGGTCAGCGTGAATTCCTCGGCCAACGCCACCGACTGCGATCCGATCTCGATGGACACGCGGCGAAATGCGACTTCGATGGACATGCCAGACTCGATGCAGATCAGCAGCAGATCGAGCGCGTCCGGAAATGCGCGGCGGATCGACAGCTGGCGCTTGGAGATCGCATTCTTGAGAAAGATCATCGGCGCCTGCAGGCCAAGATAGGCGGCACCGAGGCACATGCCGATCTTGATGGGCATCGATTGCTCCATCCGCGAGATCACGAACACGTAGAGGATCGCGAAGACGAGGAACACGATCGGTGTCACCGCGCGGAAGAATAGGAAGGTGATATAGGGCGCCTGGCCGCGATAGCCGGCCATGACCAGCTTGTCGAGCGCGGCTTCCTGYGCCAGCCACTTGCCGAGGTTGAAGTCGGTCACGACCTTGGAGACGAGTTGCTTGGGCGTCTGGCGCAACGACACTCTCTCGCCTTTCGCCATGCGGTCCCGCTCGCGTTGCCGCAGCCGCTCCCGTTCGCTTGCGACCGCCTTCATGCGCTTGGCGAGGCCATCGCCGGCGAACAGCGGCGTAAGCAGGCTGTAAGCCGTCGCTGCAACCGCGATCGCGGCCAGCATCATCGTCATGAAGCGGACGTCGTGGAGCTTTGCTATCAGGATATCGACCATGTCAGCACCATCAGAAGTCGAAGTTGATCATGCGCTTCATGACGAAGATGCCGCAGGACATCCAGACCACGCAGGCCGCCAGCATCAGCCGGCCCGTCGGATGGGTCCACAGCAGCGAAATATATTCAGGCGTGCTGAGATAGACGAGCAGCATCACGATCGGCGGCAGCGAGCCGATGATGCCGGCGGACGCCTTGGCT
>NZ_JBFULE010001272.1:0-1017 GCF_056400485.1 Roseateles sp. P5_B10 | reverse complement strand
ACGATCTGCGCCTTCATCCTGCTCAATGTCGTGCTGTCCCTGCTCAACCTCGTGTTCTTCTGGTTGCCGCTGGTGAAGATCTGCCTGCCGGTGCCCAAGAAGAAATAAGACACCATGGCCCRCAAGCTCGCCCCCGAAATTTCCCCGCCGATCGGCTTTCCGCTGCTCGGCCGGCCCGACATCGACGGTCGCTGGGCCTGGCCGGGCCTGGCGCGCAGCGTGGCCGACGGCCTGCGCTGCGTGCTCGCCACGCGGCCGGGCGAGCTGCTGATGCACCCTGACTTCGGTGCCGGCGTGCAGGACTTCCTGAACCAGCCCAACAACCTCACCGTGCGCGCCCGCCTGCACGAGCGAATCAGTGGCGCTATAGGCCGCCTGGAGCCGCGCGCCCAGGTGGAGCGCATCGACGTGGACGAGGACCCCGAAGACCCGCGCGTCGTCCACATCGCCGTGCACTACCGGCTGCGCCGCACCGGTGAACCGCAGCGCATGGCGCTGGCCTTGACCCTGGGAAGCTGAGGACATGCCGCTGCCCATCCCCCTGCTGGACGACCGCTGCGCCGACGACCTCGTCGCCGACCTGCTGGCCCGCATCCCCGCCCACACGCCGGAGTGGACCGACCCGCGCGTGGGCGACCCCGGCCGCACGCTGATCGAGCTCTTTGCCTTCCTCGGCGACGCCCTGCTCTACCGCGCCAACCAGGTGCCGGAGCTGCAGCGCCGTGTCTTCCTGAACCTGCTGGGCATTGGCCTCAAGCCCGCCCGCATGGCCCGCGGCCTGGTCACGCTGCGCCTGCCCGACGAGGCCCGCGAGGCCCTGGACCTGCGCGAGCGCGCCATCATCAGCCGGCCCGTGCCCTTCGAGACGGCGCAGGAGATCAGCGTCGCGCCCGTCACCGGCGAGGTCTATCTGAAGCAGCGCGTGACCGCCGACGACCACCCCGAGCTGGCCGACACCCTGGCCCAGCTCGGTGCCCTTTACGGCGGTCGCACGCTCGATGCCTATCAGACCCAGCC
>NZ_JBFULE010001271.1:0-1018 GCF_056400485.1 Roseateles sp. P5_B10 | reverse complement strand
GTAGAAGGTGGCGTCCCAGCGCTCGACCTTGGTCTGCTCCAGCGAAGTGCCCAGGTGCTTGGCCTTGTCAGCACGCAGCTCCTGCAGCTCCGTGTTCTCACGCGCGTTGACGGCGCCGGTCACGGAATCGAGGAAGCGCGTCGCCGTCGCGCCATCCTTGGCCATCTGGCGGCGCAGGTTGAAATCGACATAGTTGTCGAAGCCGAACAGCTTGGCGTACTCGCCGCGCAGCGTGACAATCTGCGTCAGCAGGTCGAGGTTGCCCTGGCCGCCCTCGTTGACCTTGGCCAGCCACATGCGCTGGCGCGCCTCGCCGCTCTCGGCGCTGCGCATGACCGGCACGTAGCTCGGGTAGTCCACGCCCAGCAGGATGCGGCCCTGCTCGTCGCGCTTGGCCTTTTCCCAGACGCTGGCCGGCACACCCTTGAGTTCGGCCTCGGTGAAGGCCACGCGCGTGCCGGCGTCGCGAATCTTCTTGTTGAACTGCTGGTCCAGCTCGGTCAGCTTGTCCAGGATCTGCTTGGCGCGCTCGCGCTTGGCCTTGGGCAGGGCCACGCCGCTGTCCTCGAACTGGCCCGAGGCCAGGCGCACCAGCTCGGCATCGATGGCGTCCTTCTTGGGCGCCTTCTGCAGCGCGCGGTAGACCTTCTCGTTCTGGCCGAAGCTGGAACCGAAGTCGGCCCAGCGCAGCGAGCAGGCCTGGGCGGCGTCGCGCACGGCCTTGGTCGGATGGACGTTGAGGACGAAGTCATTGGGGCCTTGGTTGTCCTCCAGATAGACGGTCAGGTCGTCATAGGCGGCCAGCCAGCCGGCGTCGACCTTGCGCTTCTCCAGCTGCGCAACGCGCTGCCTGGCGCCTTTGAGGCCGGTGTCGCAGCGGGCCTGCACATCGGCGACGCTGCCGAAGGTCGGGAAATTGGGGGCCGGCAGCTTGGGTTGAGCCTGCGCGGCGGCGATCAGCGCCAGGGTGGCGAGCGTGGTCAGGACGGGTTTCATCGCGTCTCCTTGTGGGAGGGGC
>NZ_JBFULE010001270.1:0-1019 GCF_056400485.1 Roseateles sp. P5_B10 | reverse complement strand
CCCGAACAGGTTCTGCAGTTGTGCACGCTGTCGGTGCGCTGTTGCGAGCGCGTGCAGCATGCCGTGACGCTGCTGCCGCACCTCAGCAAACCTGCCACGACCGAAGCAGCCCTCAAGACCTGCGAGGAGATCGACCGCCTGGAGTCCGATGCCGACCGTGTCATGCGCTCGGCGATGTCTCGTCTGTTTCGCGAGCAGGAGGACGTGCGCGAGCTGATCAAGCTCAAGGCGATCTACGAGCAGCTCGAATCCATTTCCGATCGCTGCGAAGACGTCGCCAATCTGATCGAGGGCATCGTCCTCGAGAACTCCTGACCGCCGAGATGAATCGACCCCCACACTCACTTCGTTCGTTGCCCCCCGAGGGGGCGTGTCAGCGCCTTCGGACGGCCGCGCGCCGCTGACATGGCATCCGCTGAGATCGCCTTCTGGGTGGTGGCCCTGCTGGTCGTGCTGGCCCTGCTGTTCGACTTCATGAACGGCTTCCACGACGCGGCCAACTCCATCGCCACCGTCGTCTCCACCGGCGTGCTGAAGCCGCAGCAGGCCGTGCTGTTCGCCGCCTTCTTCAACGTCGTCGCGATCGCCATCTTCCAGCTCAAGGTGGCGGCCACCGTGGGCAAGGGCATCGTCGAGCCGGGCGTGGTGGATCACCATGTCGTCTTTGGTGCGCTGATCGGCGCCATCGCCTGGAACTTCATCACCTGGTGGTGGGGCATCCCGTCCAGTTCCTCGCATGCGCTGATCGGTGGCATTGCCGGCGCCGTCGTCGCCAAGGCGGGGCCGTCGGCCCTTGTCGCTGGCGGCATCTGGAAGACCGTCGCCTTCATCATCGTGTCGCCTTTGCTGGGCTATCTACTGGGTTCACTGATGATGGTCATCGTGGCCTGGGTTTGCCGGCACAAGTCGCCGATACGCATCGACCGCTGGTTCCGGCGGCTGCAGCTCGTGTCGGCTGGCCTGTACAGCCTGGGCCACGGTGGCAACGACGCGCAGAAGACCATCGGCCTGATCTGGAT
>NZ_JBFULE010001269.1:0-1019 GCF_056400485.1 Roseateles sp. P5_B10 | reverse complement strand
GCAAGATCCCGGCCTGATTTCGAGCAGAGGCAAGAACAATGAACGACATGAACTGGCTCGCGATCTACCCCGAAATCCTGCTGCTGGCGATGGGCTGCGTGGTTGCCCTGGTGGACCTGTGGGTCACCGACGAGCAGCGCCGCCCGACCTACTGGCTGACCCAGCTGACCCTCATCGTCGTGGGTGGCCTGCACTTCAGCTACTTCAACGCCGGCCTGACCACCTATGCCATGCAGGACATGGTGGTCGCCGACCCCATGGGCCACCTGCTGGCCGGCTTCGCCTGCGTCGCGACGCTGATCACGCTGGTCTATGCACGCCCCTATGCCGCTTTCCGCGAGATGCTCAAGGGCGAGCTCTTCATCCTCAGCCTGTTCGCGCTGCTGGGCATCAACGTGATGCTGTCGGCAAACAACTTCCTGGTCGTCTACCTCGGCCTGGAGCTGATGAGCCTGTCGCTGTACGCGCTGGTCGCGCTGCGCCGTGACCATGCGGTGTCGACCGAGGCGGCGATGAAGTATTTCGTCCTCGGCGCCCTCGCCAGCGGCTTCCTGCTGTACGGCCTGTCGATGATGTACGGCGCCACCGGTTCGCTGACCATCCCCGAAGTCTTTGGCGTCATCTCCCAGGGCATCCCGAACAAGAGCGTGCTGATCTTCGGCACCGTCTTCGTCGTCGCCGGCCTGGCCTTCAAGCTCGGCGCCGCGCCCTTCCATATGTGGGTGCCTGACGTCTACCAGGGCGCCCCGACGGCTGTCACGCTGCTGATCGGTGGCGCGCCCAAGCTGGCCGCGTTCGCGATCACCGTGCGCCTGCTGGTCGAGGGCATGAGCGGCCTGGCGGTGGACTGGCAGCAGATGCTGGTCGTGCTGTCCGTCATGTCGCTGCTGATCGGCAACCTGGCGGCCATCGCCCAGAGCAATCTGAAGCGCATGCTGGCCTACTCGACCATCGCCAACATGGGCTTCATGCTCTTGGGCATGACTGCCGGCGTCGTCAATGACAGCACGACCTGGGGC
>NZ_JBFULE010001268.1:0-1019 GCF_056400485.1 Roseateles sp. P5_B10 | reverse complement strand
AGACCACGGTGCTCGAAGGCGACTGGACACCCGAGCGTGTCGTGCTGCTGAAGTTCCCCACGCCGGAAGCCGCACAGGCTTTCTATGACTCGCCCGAGTACGGTGTGGCGCGTGAGGCCCGCGAGGGCATCGCCGTCATGCGCATGGTGTTGATCGAAGGCGTTTGAGCCCCGTGGCCGTCGTTGCATTGCTGCTGGGCGCTCTGTTCGGCGGCTTCGCCTCGGAGAGTTTGATCGGCGCGTTTCTCGGCGCCGCGGTGGGCTGGCTGGGCTGGCAGCAGATGCAACAGGGGCGGCGCATCGCCGACCTGGAAAAGCAGCTCACAGCCCGCGGACCGGCGCCGGCGCCGCTGCCCGCTCAACCACCCGCTTCAACGCCCCCTGTGGCCGTGCCTCAGCGGACCGAAGCGGTTGTCGCGCCGTTGCCACCTACCGTCGCGACGCCGGTTGCTGCACCGCCGCCGCCCAGGCCGGCACCCCAACCACCGGCCTCGGCGCCCGTCCCGCGCCGTCCCATCCCCATGCCCGTCTGGGCCCAGCGCCTCGCTGCGGCCAACACCATCGTCAAGGTCGGGCTGGCGATGCTCTTCCTCGGCCTCGTCTTCCTCGCCCGCTTTGCGGCAGAGAACGTCACGGTGCCACTGGAAGTGCGCCTGGCTGGCATCGGCGCCACCGGTGTCGCGTTGCTGGTCGTCGGCTGGCGGCTGCGGCTGCGCACGCGGGCCTACGGTCTGCTGCTGCAAGGCGGCGGCGTGGCCGTTGTCTACCTGACGCTGTTTGCCGCCGTGAAGCTGGCCGGCCTGGAGCCGCTGGCCCTGGTGTTCGCGCTGATGCTCACCGTCTCGTTGCTGGCCGCACTGTTGGCCGTCAAGCAGGATGCGCAGGCGCTGGCCGTCGTCGCCGCCCTGGGCGGCTATGCCACACCGCTGCTGCTGTCCACCGGCGGCGGCGCCATCGCCATGCTGCTGGGCTATGACTTCGTGCTCGGCCTGGGTGTGGCGCTGGTCGCCTGGTTCAAGC
>NZ_JBFULE010001267.1:0-1019 GCF_056400485.1 Roseateles sp. P5_B10 | reverse complement strand
GGGCCAGACCGTGCAGGCCGGGCGCGATCTCGTTTCCCTGTTGCAGGCGGCCGAGAAGGAGGCCACCAAGCGCGGCGACCAGTTCATTGCCAGCGAGATGTTCCTGCTGGCGCTGACCGAAGCCAAGACCGACCTGGCCGGCGTGGTGCGCGGCCATGGGCTGACGCGCCGGTCGCTGGAGTCCGCCATCGAGGCGGTTCGCGGCGGCCAGAAGGTCGAGTCGGCCGAGGCCGAGGGCCAGCGCGAGGCGCTGAAGAAATACACGCTGGACCTGACCGAGCGCGCCCGCATGGGCAAGCTCGACCCCGTCATCGGCCGCGACGAGGAAATCCGCCGCACGATCCAGGTGCTGCAGCGCCGCAGCAAGAACAACCCCGTGCTGATCGGCGARCCSGGCGTSGGCAAGACKGCCATCGTCGAGGGCCTSGCCCWGCGCATCMTCAACGGCGAGGTGCCCGATTCGCTGAAGGGCAAGCGCGTGCTGGTGCTGGACATGGCCCTGCTGCTGGCCGGCGCCAAATACCGCGGCGACTTCGAGGAGCGCTTGAAAGGTGTGCTGAAGGAAGTCAGCCAGGACGCCGGCCAGACCATCCTCTTCATCGACGAGATCCACACCATGGTGGGCGCCGGCAAGTCCGAAGGCTCCATCGACGCCGGCAATATGCTCAAGCCCGCCCTGGCGCGCGGCGAGTTGCACTGCATCGGCGCGACGACGCTGGACGAGTACCGCAAATACGTCGAGAAGGACGCCGCCCTGGAGCRCCGTTTCCAGAAGGTGCTGGTCGACGAGCCGACGGTGGAAGCCACCATCGCCATCCTGCGCGGGCTGCAGGAAAAGTACGAGGTCCACCATGGCGTGGAGATCACCGACCCGGCCATCATTGCCGCGGCCGAGCTGAGCCACCGCTACATCACCGACCGCTTCCTGCCCGACAAGGCCATCGACCTCATCGACGAGGCCGCGGCCAAGATCAAGATCGAGATCGACTCCAAGCCCGAGCCGATGGACCGGCTGGACC
>NZ_JBFULE010001266.1:0-1020 GCF_056400485.1 Roseateles sp. P5_B10 | reverse complement strand
GGTGATGGCTTCATCTCGCTGGGCACCTCGGGCGTGCTCTTCGTCGTCAACGA
This sequence comes from Roseateles sp. P5_B10, assembly GCF_056400485.1. NCBI lineage: Bacteria > Pseudomonadati > Pseudomonadota > Betaproteobacteria > Burkholderiales > Sphaerotilaceae > Roseateles > Roseateles sp. P5_B10. The sequence goes on along the minus strand of NZ_JBFULE010001266.1, from coordinate 967 downwards.
CCGCTACCGGCCCAACCCGACCTCAGCCGTGCACGCCTTCTGCCATGCGTTGCCGCAGCGCTGGCACCAGATGAGCGTGATGCTGTCGGCCGCCAGCTGCCTGCGCTGGTTCTGCCAGCTCGTCGGCGCCGATGAAGCCACCTTGCTGGCTGAACTTTCATCAAATGACAGCGCAGTCATCACCTCAGACCACGCACCGATCTTCCTGCCCTACCTGGCCGGTGAGCGCACACCGCACAACGACCCGTTTGCAGCCGGCGTCTTCCATGGCCTGAAGGCGCAGACGAATCGCGCCGACTGCACCTATGCCGTGCTCGAGGGCGTGGCCTTCGGGCTGGCCGATGGGCTGGACGCGCTGCGGGCGGCAGGCACCGAGGTGCACCAGCTGTCGCTGGTGGGCGGCGGCTCRCGCAGCCRYTTCTGGGCCCAGCTGATCGCCGACGCACTCCAGGTCGACRTCGTCCTGCACACCGGCAGCGAAGCCGGCGGCGCSCTCGGCGCGGCACGCCTGGGCTGGTTGGCCACCGGGGGTGCTGTCGAGACCGTCTGCACCCGCCCGCCCGTGGCGGCCCTCTTCTCTCCCGACCCCGAACGCCATGCCCGCCTGGCCCCCCGCCTGGCGCGTTTCCGTGACCTCTACCGCCGCCTGCGCGGTGCCTGACCCCCGAGTTATGACGAGCTATTTCCACGCCATCGCCCCGATCCGCTTTGAGGGCGCCGACAGCCAGAATGACCTGGCCTTCAAGCACTACGACAAGGACCGCATCGTCCTGGGCCAGCGCATGGAGGATCACCTGCGCTTTGCCGTGTGCTACTGGCACAACTTCGTCTGGACCGGCCTGGACCCGTTCGGCGGCGCCACCTTCGAGCGCCCCTGGTTCCAGGGCGGCAGCCCGATGGAGCTGGCCAAGCTCAAGGCCGACGCGGCCTTCGAGTTCTTTGCCAAGCTCGGCGCGCCCTACTACAC
>NZ_JBFULE010001265.1:0-1022 GCF_056400485.1 Roseateles sp. P5_B10 | reverse complement strand
GCGCTGCGGAACATCCAGGGCGCCGCGGACGTCAAGACCGAGCAGGTCGCGGGTCTTCCGGTGCTGACGGTCAAGCTGGACCGCAAGGCGCTGGCGCGCTTCGGCATCAGCGTGTCCGATGTGCAGAACCTGGTCGAGATCGCCGTGGGCGGCAAGACCGCGGGCCTGGTGTTCGAGGGCGACCGCCGTTTCGATCTCGTCGTGCGCCTTCCGGATGAACTGCGGACGGATATCGAGGCGATCAAGGCGCTGCCGATCCCGCTGCCGCCGCTGGAGGGCCAGCCGAGCCAGAACAAGGCGATGCCAGCGGCGTTCGGCACCTCGCCGCTGGCCCAGATGCGTTACGCGCCGCTGTCGGAACTGGCGGAGATCTCGGTCGCGCCGGGCCCGAACCAGATCAGCCGCGAGGACGGCAAGCGCCGTATCGTCGTCTCCGCCAATGTGCGCGGACGCGATCTCGGCTCTTTCGTCGGCGAGGCGCAGCAGCAGATCGCGCAGAAGGTCAAATTGCCGGCGGGCTACTGGATCGGCTGGGGCGGCCAGTTCGAGCAGCTCGTCTCGGCGACGCAGCGTCTGACCATCGTGGTTCCGATCGCGCTATTGCTGGTCTTCCTGCTGCTGTTCATCAGCCTCGGCGCCGTGGCCGACGCACTGCTCGTCTTCAGCGGCGTGCCGTTGGCGCTCACGGGCGGCATCTTCGCGCTGCTGCTGCGTGACATTCCGCTGTCGATCAGCGCGGGCATCGGCTTCATCGCGCTCTCGGGCGTCGCGGTGCTCAATGGTCTCGTCATCATCACCTTCATCGAGCGGCTGCGCCGTGACGGAAAGAAGGTGGTGGAGGCCGTGCGCGAGGGCGCGCTGACCCGCCTCCGGCCTGTGCTGATGACGGCGCTGGTGGCGTCCCTCGGCTTCGTGCCGATGGCGATCGCGACGGGAGCGGGCGCCGAGGTGCAGCGCCCGCTCGCGACGGTCGTCATCGGCGGCATCGTCTCGTCCACCATCCTCACGCTGCTCGTTCTTCC
>NZ_JBFULE010001264.1:0-1022 GCF_056400485.1 Roseateles sp. P5_B10 | reverse complement strand
GACCAAGGTCGAGCGCTGGGACGCCACCTTCTACAGCGAGCGCGTCAAGCTGCAGAAGTTCAGCGTCGATCAGAACGCCTTCCGCCCCTACTTCCCGCCCCAGGCCAGCCTGGAGTTCTCGATGCACATCATCGAGAAATTGATGGGCGTGAAGTACCAGCGCATCGACAACAAGCTCTGGCAGGACGAGGCCCAGACCTATGTCGTCAGCGACGCCGCTTCGGGCAAGCCCATCGCGCAGCTCTACGTCGACCTCTACCCGCGCGACGGCAAGTACAACCACGCGGCCGTCTGGCCGCTGCGCGGCAGCGCGACGCGCATTGGCCGCACGCCGGTGGCGGCGCTCGTCGTCAACTTCGACCGCAACGGCCTGACGCTGGACGAGGTCGAGACCCTGCTGCACGAGCTGGGCCATGCGGTGCATGTGAACCTGTCCAACACGCGCTATGCGGCTACTGCGGGCACCAGCGTCATGCATGACTTCGTCGAGGCGCCGTCGCAGATGCTGGAGGACTGGGTCTATGACAAGAAGGTGCTGAAGCTGATGCAGGAGGTCTGCCCGACCTGCAAGCCCGTGCCGGACGCGATGGTGGACCAGGCCGAGGCCGCCAAGCACTACGGCAAGGGTGGCCAGTTCGGCCGCCAGCATCTGTATGCCAGCTACGACATCACGCTGCACCAGCAAGCCAAGCCCGAACCCATGCCGCTGTGGGCCAAGATGGAAGGCGCCACGCCGCTGGGCCACGTGCAGGGCACGATGTTCCCGGCCGGCTTTGCCCATATCGCCGGCAGCTATGGCGCCGGGTACTACGGCTATTTGTGGAGCCTGGTGGTCGCCATGGACCTGCGCACGGCGTTTACGGCCGACAAGCTGAGCCCCGAAGTCGGCAAGCGCTACCGCGACCTGGTGCTGGGCCAGGGCGCGCAGAAGCCGGCGCCCGAGCTGGTCAAGGACTTCCTCGGCCGCGAGTCCAATTCGCAGGCGTTTTTCGACTATCTGAAGAAGTAAAGGGAGCCTGGGC
>NZ_JBFULE010001263.1:0-1022 GCF_056400485.1 Roseateles sp. P5_B10 | reverse complement strand
GATGAACTCGGGCGCGTCGACGCAATACATCGACTGGATCGCCAAAGCCCTGCAGCCCGGCCAGGCGATCGCCGTGGACGGCCAGGTGTTGGGGCTGTCCCTGGCCAATGCCCTGCGCACGGCCATGCAGCGCGCCGGCATCACGCTGCGCACCGACCTCGACCTCGTGCAGGACGCCTGGGACAGCCGCCCCGGCCTGCCCACCGAACCCGTCTACGAGCACGCCGCGCCGCAGGCCGCCGTGTCCCGCGCCGACAAGCTGGCCCGCGTGCGCGCCGCGATGGCGACGGTGCAGGCCACCCACCACCTCGTGTCTACCGTGGACGACGTGGCCTGGCTGCTGAACCTGCGCGGCAGCGATGTCGAGTGCAATCCGGTCTTTATCGCCCACCTGCTGCTGGACACGACCAGCGGCCGCCTCTTCATCGGCGCCGGCAAGGTGCCGGCCGAGGTGGCCGCGCGCCTGGCCGCGGACGGCATCCAGCTGGCGCCCTACGAACAAGCCGCATCCGCCCTGGCTGCCCTGCCCGCTTCGGCCAAGCTGCTGATCGACCCGCGCCGCGTGACCCTGGGCCTGCGCGAGGCCGTGCCCGCGGGCGTGGCCGTCGTGGAACAGATCAACCCCAGCACGCTGCTGAAGAGCCGCAAGACCGCCGCCGAGGCCGCCTTCATCCGCGAGGCCATGGCCGAGGACGGCGCGGCGATGTGCGAGTTCTACGCCGAGTTCGAGGCTGGACTAGCCCGCGGCGAACGCTGGAGCGAGCTGGACGTCGACACCCAGCTGACGGCCGCGCGCAAGAGGCGCCCGGGCTTCGTGGGCCTGTCCTTCTCGACGATTGCGGGCTGGATGGCCAATGGCGCCCAGCCGCACTACCGCGCCACGCCCGAGTCGTTCGCGCAGATCGAAGGCAACGGCCTGCTGCTGATCGACTCCGGCGGCCAGTACGTCGGCGGCACGACGGACATCACGCGCGTCTGGCCCATCGGCACCGTCAGCGCGGCGCAGAAGCGTGACTACACGC
>NZ_JBFULE010001262.1:0-1024 GCF_056400485.1 Roseateles sp. P5_B10 | reverse complement strand
GGTCTGGACGGTGGCCAACGCGACCGACTTCTCGGTCGGCTTTGAAGAACAGGTGCGTCAAAGCCTGCAGATGCTCGAAGCGCATCTGCAGGAAGCCGGCTCGGCGCGCACCCACCTGCTGTCGCTGCAGGTCATCCTCACCGACATCGCCAACCGGGATGCTTTCGACCTGCAATGGCAGGCATGGATCGGGCCGCATCCCGAACATTGGCCGCAGCGGGCCTGCTTCCAATCTGGCCTGGCGCCGGGGTTGTTGATCGAACTGGTGGTCGTCGCGGCGCCTGTTTCGGCGGGGCAGAAGCTGGGCTCCTGAGACCAGGCCCGCCCGCGTCGACAATGACGCCATGAAACCACCCGCCCGCCTGCAGGCACTGATTGATGAAGGCCTGATCGACAGCGTCGTTAGGCAACTGAAGAGCGGCAAGGAAGCCGATGTCTACGTCGTGCGCTGCGGCGATGACACCTGTGCCGCCAAGGTCTACAAGGAGGCCAACAAGCGGGGCTTCCGCCAGGCCGTCGACTACACCGAGAACCGCAAGGTCCGCAACAGCCGGCAGGCGCGCGCGATGGCCAAGCGCACGACCTTCGGCCGCCAGCAGCAGGAGGCGGCGTGGCAGAGCGCCGAGGTCGACGCGCTCTACCGCCTGGCTGCGGCCGGCGTGCGGGTGCCGCGGCCCGACAACTTCCATGATGGCGTGCTGCTGATGGAACTGGTGGCCGATGAGTTCGGCGACGCTGCACCGCGGCTCAATGACCTGAGCTTCAGCGCGGCCGAGGCGCGCCAGCACCACGACACGCTGATCGGCGAGGTCGTTCGCATGCTCTGCGCGGGTGTCATCCATGGCGACCTGTCCGAGTTCAACGTGCTGCTGGCCGCCGATGGCCCGGTCATCATTGACCTGCCGCAGGCCGTGGACGCCGCCGGCAACAACCATGCGCCGCGCATGCTCATACGCGACGTGAACAACCTGCGCAACTTCTTCGGCCAGCACGCGCCGGACTTGCTGGCCACGCAGTACGGCCC
>NZ_JBFULE010001261.1:0-1033 GCF_056400485.1 Roseateles sp. P5_B10 | reverse complement strand
CGCCTTTCCTTCGCGTCGTCGATGGAAGACCTGCAGGAAGCTGTTTCCCGCCTGCGCGGAGTCCTCGCATGAACTTCCAGTTCCCCGTTTGCGTCTACTGGGAAGACACCGACGCTGGCGGCATCGTCTTCTATGCCAACTACCTGAAGTTCTTCGAGCGCGCTCGCACCGAGTGGCTGCGTGCGGCGGGCGTCGAGCAGCACCAGCTGCGTGAAGACACGGGCCTCATCTTCGTCGTCGCCGCTACCAGCCTGCGCTACGCCGCGCCGGCCAAGCTGGATGACCTGCTGACCATCACTGTCGAACCTGAGCCCGCGGGCCGCGCCAGCCTCGTGGTTCGCCAGCGCGCGCTGCGCGCTAACACGCTGCTGTGCGAAGGCGAGATCCGCATCGGCTGCGTGCGCGCCAGCGACCTGAAACCCCAACGCCTGCCCGACTCTGTCGTGGCAGCGATCACCGCATGAACCAAGACCTGTCCATCGTCTCCCTGATCCTGCACGCCAGCTTCGCGGTGCAGCTCGTCATCGCGGGCCTGCTGCTCGTGTCGCTGGCGAGCTGGAGCGTCATCTTCGGCAAGCTGATCGGCCTGGGCCAGATCAAGCGCCGCAACGATGCCTTCGAGGCCGAGTTCTGGAGCGGCAAGAACCTCAACGACCTCTATCAGTCGGTCGGCAACCGTGCGGATGCCGCACCTCTGGAGCGCATCTTCGCCTCAGGCATGCGCGAGTTCCTGAAGCTGCGTGAGAAGCGCGTKACCGATGCCGGCGCCCTGCTCGACGCAGCCCGCCGCGCGATGCGCGCGAGCTTCCATCGCGAGCTGGACGCGATGGAGCACAACCTGTCCTTCCTCGCGTCGGTGGGCTCGGTCTCCCCGTATGTCGGCCTGTTCGGCACCATCTGGGGAATCATGCACGCCTTCGTCGGCTTGTCGAATCTGACGCAGGTGACGCTGGCCACGGTCGCGCCGGGCATTGCCGAAGCGCTGGTCGCCACGGCCATCGGCTTGTTCGCCGCCATTCCCGCCGTGCTGGCC
>NZ_JBFULE010001260.1:0-1036 GCF_056400485.1 Roseateles sp. P5_B10 | reverse complement strand
GGTCCCATGCGATGCGCCACGCGCTCGGCCTGTGGAACGGCACGCCCGGCGCACGCCGCTGGCGCCAGGTCTGGAGCGACCATCGCCTGAAGACCCTGCCGCCGCGTGAGGTGGCCGAGCGCGCCAACGCGGCGCGTGTGCAAGGCACGTCGGTCGCGGCATGACGACCGGCCGCGGCGCGGCCCTCGGCGAGCATGTGAGCATGCATCCTTCCATGACCCGAACCGCCGCCCTGGCGCTGTGCCTCGCCGTGGCGGGCAGTGCCCATGCCGCACCCTGCAAAGAACAGCCGGGCGCTGCCGCCCGCCGGCAAGCCGTCGAGCAGGGCCTGCTGCCTGCGGTGGTGTTCGACGGCGAGGAGCAGCCGCGGACGCTGGCCGCCCGCATGGCCGAGCACGGCGTGCCCGGCCTGGCCGTGGCGGTGCTGCGCGGCGGTGAGGTGGACTGGGTGGCCGTGTACGGCCGCCGTGCGATGCAGGCGCCGGCTGTCAGTTGCGCCACGCTGTTCCAGGCCGGCTCACTGGCCAAGCCCGTCACGGTGCTTGCCGCGCTGCGCCTGCAGGACGCTGGCCGGCTGGACTGGGACCGCGACGTCAACGGCCTGCTCACGTCGCTGCGCCTGCCTGCGGGCCGGCAGACGCCCGATCACCCCGTCACGTTGCGCGGGCTGCTCGCGCACACCGCGGGCATCACGCCGGGGGGCTACCCCGGCTACGCCCAGGCCGGCCCCGTGCCGACAGTGTTGGAGGTGGCGACCGCGGCACCGGGCACGAACACGCCGCGGCCCGAGGTCGTGCTGCCGCCCGGCGAGCAGCTGCGCTATTCCGGCGGCGGCTACACGCTGGCCCAGATCGCCATGCAGGACAGCCAGAAGCTGGCCTTCGAGCCGCTGATGCAGCGCTGGCTGTTCCAGCCGCTTGGCCTGCGCCATGCCACGTTCGCACTGCAGCGCCAAAGCGCCGGTGGCGATGTGGCGGCCGGCCACCAGGGCGACGCCGCGCCGGTACCGGGCGGCTGGCTGCACCTGCCCGAAAGC
>NZ_JBFULE010001259.1:0-1036 GCF_056400485.1 Roseateles sp. P5_B10 | reverse complement strand
CCGTTGGCACGCGTGGCTTCGGCAGCGAACCATTCCACATAACTCGAAGCGTAGGCGACCTCCCCTCGCCCCTCGGCCAGCGGTTTGCCCTGCTCACGCGAGATCAGGCGGCCCAGGTCATCCTGGTGCGCGAGGATCAGTGCGTTCCAGCGATTGAGGATCTGCGCCCTTTGCTTGGCCGGCATCGCACGCCAGATCAGAAACGCCGCGTGGGCCGCYTCAAGCGCCGCAGCGGCGTCGAGAGCACCGCTGTCCGGCACGGTGGCGAACACCGCGTCGGTCGCCGGGTCGGTCACCCCGAAACGTTGGCCCTCCAGCGCCTCGCGCCATTGCCCCGCGATGAAGTTGCGGCCGGGCAGCAGGTCGTCATGTTGAATCGTCAACGGCATTTCAGAATTCCTTCACTCGATTGGCARTTGCCTGGYCGACGTCTTCGGTATGGGCGTCGCCGCCAAGGTCGGGCGTGCGTGGCCCGCGCAGGATCACGTCCTCGATGGCGCGCACGATGGCGTCGTGCGCTGCGCGGCCGGCGCCCTGCCCTTGCGTCAGGAAGTCGAGCATCAGCGCACCCGACCAGATCATGGCGATCGGGTTGGCAATGCGGCGGCCGTAGATGTCGGGCGCCGACCCGTGCACCGGCTCGAACAGCGATGGGAACTGGCGTTCCGGGTTGAGGTTGGCGCTCGGTGCCAGGCCGATGGTGCCGGTGGTCGCCGGGCCGAGGTCGCTTAGGATGTCGCCGAACAGATTGGTCGCGGCGACGACATCGAAGCGCTGCGGCTGCAGCACGAAGCGGGCGCAGAGGATGTCGATGTGCTGCTTGTCGACCTGCACGTCCGGGTACTGGCGCGCCATCTCGTCGGTGCGCGCATCCCACCAGGGCATGCTGATGGCGATGCCGTTGCTCTTGGTGGCCACGGTGAGCGATTTGCGCTGGCGCGAGCGCGCCAGCTCGAAGGCGTAGCGCAGCACGCGATCAGCGCCGTGGCGCGAGAACACCGACTCCTGGATAACGATCTCGCGCTCGGTGCCGGCG
>NZ_JBFULE010001258.1:0-1037 GCF_056400485.1 Roseateles sp. P5_B10 | reverse complement strand
ATCTTCTTTTGCGCATTCGAGGCAAAGGGCTTCAGATCGATGGTCGCACGTTCGGCCAGTGTCTTCTGTAGCAATGGCATGGCTGCACGAGCCGCCGCGCCGAGCAGGCCGAAGGCCGCTTCAGATTCAACGGCGAGTTCCAGATCGGTGAAGCGCAGCGTCTGTGCCGCCTGATCGAGCGCAGGCTTGCCCCAGACATGGACGGTTGCTTCGCCGCCAAGACCGAACCAGCTCTGCTTCTCCTTGGCGTTCACCAGCAACGAGATGAGCAGGCGGTCGCCGGATGCCGAGACAGTTGCCTTCTTCACCGTCACTGCGACCGCGCCGGAATTGTCTTCCGGGAATGTCTTACCGACGAGCTGCGCCTCGATGATCTTGTTCAGTTCAGTGAAAGGCATGTCTACGGGCACACCGATGCTGAGTTTGCCGGGGCCGGGCGGCACGATGGCGAGTGTGGCAGGAAAGGGACAATTCGGCTGCGTCTGTGTTGAGGTCACGCGTGTTTCGGCCTCGACGCCGAGTGTCAGCGTCACATTGCTGGCATCGATGCGCGGCTGGGCGGCGACGGCACGCGTCGGCTTCAGTTCGATGAACAGGTTCTGCAATGCGCTCGCGCCTTGCAGCGGGATCGACCGGCAGAGTTTGGCCCATTCACGCCGGGCATTCTGCTCGAAGGTAGGATCGTTGCGCAGGCGCTGCTGCAAGGCGATGATCTGCTCGTTGACCGCATTGTCGATCATCGGCTTGACCTGCGCGGGCACATTGATGCGGGCACCAGCGACCGCGACATTGGTATCGCCGAGTGTCACCTGAGCGGTCAGGTTCGGGTCGATCCGCCAGTTCGGGGTCAGCCGCGGCTGCGCCGAGACCACCACATTGCCGCGGATTTCCGCATTGGCATTGACGTTCTTGATGTTGATGTTGCCAAGCTGCTTGGCAACATTGCCGCCGAGCAGGTTGCCGAGCGCGCCGCCCAGCGCATCGCGCACATTCGTCGAGATCGCGCCGGTGACATTGAGCGCGCCGGTCAGGGGGGC
>NZ_JBFULE010001257.1:0-1038 GCF_056400485.1 Roseateles sp. P5_B10 | reverse complement strand
GATGATGAGCGTGTTTGGGCTTTATTATGAGCCCTTTATGGTCGCTGTATTGCTCGTCGCTACATTGCCTGCTCAAGAAACCGGCAAATTCCTTTTGCCCAGATATGCCCGCTGAACGTCTTGATTGGATTGACAGGCTGAGAGGGATCGGTATCGTCCTGGTTGTTCTTGGACACAATCCGTGGCTGAAGAATCATCAGCTCCACGCTGCGATTTATTTGTTCCACATGCCGTTGTTCTTTTATTCGGCTGGCCTAGTGCACAAAGAGGTTCCGCTCACAAGGTATCTTCGCAGCCGTCTTCGGGCATTGTTGGTCCCCTATTTCGTTTGTGGTGTATTATTTTCTTTAATAGCTGCGAAATTGGATTGGCGAGCGCTTGTTGCGAACTTGATCGGCGTGATTGCAGGCGTGGGCGACCTCATGCCGCAGCCACACATTTGGTTTCTTCCATGTCTCTTCCTGGTCGGCATCGCTCAACTTGTGACGCTTCGCAACACAAGTGAAATGCGCACGCCGCGTTTACTTGTTATTTTGCTTGTTCTGCTAATTTTCGCACAGACGTCCCGTTATGCCATGCCGGGTATTGAAATCGACCGTGATACCGTCACCTATCGGGCACTCCCTTGGTCCTTAGATCTTGTGCCCGTAGGTTTAGCGTTTTTTGCGTTCGGAATTACAGTTAGGCGACGTTATTTACATCTCGTAGGAAGTTCAGCTCATCACCCCGTATGGATCCTAGTGTTGGCCGCCTTGGTGGCTGCCATCGGTTGGTACGCTTCAGGTCTAGGCTTAATGGTTCTCGATTTGAATCATCGCCTCATTGAGGGCGTTGGCACATTGCCCTTCGCTGTTGTTTGCGTCTTGGTCGTGTCAGGACTATGCGTTCTGATCCGCGGTAAGGCGGGTTCGGCATTGGAGTACATAGGGCAACGATCGCTGGTGATTTTCCTGTTTCACTACTATGTGCAAAGCAGGATTAGCACTCGCATAGATGGGTTCGGTGGTGCGATGGTTGGATTTTCATGTGGGTTGATAG
>NZ_JBFULE010001256.1:0-1040 GCF_056400485.1 Roseateles sp. P5_B10 | reverse complement strand
CTACTGGATGACCTGGAGAGCCTCGATGGCAATCCGTCTGAGGACACTCGGACAAAGATTGTGGAGACCGTGCGGCTGGCGCCTGAAGTTGTCACCGCGCCAATCGCCGAATACTTTTTTGAGTTGGCAGATACACACGCGGGCGGATGTCAGCGCGAGGCACTCATTGTGCTTCAGCTGGTAGCTGCCGATCCCTCGCGCCTGACCGCGACTGCGCTGAGATGCCTGGCGCGTCATGACGCCGTTGAAGCTGCAGCTCAAATCGTCATGGCAACGTCCAACCTTGTCGACGAAGCGGAACTGGAGGCGGCAGTTCCGGCTCTTGCAGTCCTGGCCAGACCTCCCCGCCTGCCGTTGGGCGATGACGGTCGTCGTTTCCAGCCTGGACCGCTAGAAGCTTGCTTCAAGGCGCGACCGGACGTCGTTGGTCGAGGTGTCCAACGTCTGCTGGACTCTCGGCGTTCCTATGAGATTCGCATCGGAACGGGGGCGCTAAAAACACTCTCGCCCATCGACCCATTGCTGTTGACGAGGTCCGCCAGAACGCTCGCCGCAAAGCTGGCCCGGGCGCACCTCCTGATCGACTACGACGACTCAGATCGAGATCTAGACACCGTGTGCGGTGATGTGCGGCGTTCGCTTGCAGCCGCTCTTCTCCACGCCCCTGTCGATACCGATCTGCTGATCGCCCAGTATTTCGAAGGCGCGAATTCCGAGGGCGAGGCACGGCTTGCTGGCGTCTATGACGAGATGTTCCGGTTTTCCGTCCTGGGTAAGGCGACTTTGAGCGAGCTCGCGGTTCTCACGGTTCTGCAGAGAATCGTCAAGCTAGCAGGCGCTTCCAAGAACCTGGAGGTCTTGAACGAGATCGTTCAGATATTCAGGGGCGAGCCCGAGGAGATGTCGGCCGTTGTGAGGAAGAACCTCGACCTGGTTCTCGGTGCCGCAGCCGTTCTGGATGACCGCATCGAGGCATTCGACGAGGACCAAAAGAACCGAACGCTAGAACCCGGTGCAACGATGTTGGACGTGCTGGAAGC
>NZ_JBFULE010001255.1:0-1041 GCF_056400485.1 Roseateles sp. P5_B10 | reverse complement strand
GAGTACACCATCCTGCGCACTGGTGGCCTCGGTCCCGCGCGGGCCCTGGCCCTGCTGGCCGGCCTGGCCRCCGCGTTCGCGGCGCTCACCTTCTTCGTCGGCGACTATGTGGCGCCGCGCTTCGAACGCGAGGGGGACGAGATGCGAGCCCGCTTCGTGCACGACAGCAACCCGGCCAAGCGCGGCGCCTGGCTGAAGGACCACCAGAATATCGATGGTCGGGAGCGCAGCTATTCAGTCAAGGTTGGCCGCGTTGGCGGCGGCGGCGAACTGGAGGATGTGCGCATCTTCGAGTTCGACGCCGAAGGCCGGCTGATGTCGCGCACCGAAGCGGAAAAGGTCGACGTCGACGCTCAGGGCATGTGGCATCTGCAGGCGGTCAAGCGCACGGTCTGGAACCCCGGCACGGCGACGGCCAGCGGCAGCGTCGGCGACGTCGTCATCAGCGAGCAGCAGCTCGACAAGCTCGACTGGCAGAGTTCCCTGCACGCCGGCGTCATCGCCGCGGCCGTGCTGCCGGCCATGTCCATGTCGACGCTGGAGCTCTACCGCTACACCAAGCATCTGTCGGCCCAGGAGCAGTCGGCCCAGGCGCACAACATCCAGTTCTGGCGCAAGGCCTTCTATCCATTTGCCTGCTTCGTCATGGTGGCGCTGGCCCTGCCATTCGCCTACCTGCATGGACGCTCGGGCGGCATCAGCATCAAGGTCTTCGGCGGCATCATGCTGGGTATCAGCTTCGTGCTGCTGAACAACGTGACCGGCCATCTGGGCCTGCTGAAGAACTGGACACCCTGGGTCGTCGCGGCAACGCCCAGCCTGCTCTACCTCGGGTTGTCGATGGCGGCCTTCACCTGGCTCGTCAGATACCGCTGATGAAGCCCCCACGGTCACTTCGTGCCCTGCCTTGCAGGCCGCGCCAGGCCAGTGGCCCGGCTCTTCGCCAGCCACGCAGCGTCCACCGGACGCTGCGTGCGCGGGCTCAGCCCCCCGAGGGGGCGCCAGCGTCCTTCGGGCGGCCGTGCGGACGCTGATGGAAGG
>NZ_JBFULE010001254.1:0-1043 GCF_056400485.1 Roseateles sp. P5_B10 | reverse complement strand
GCCGTCACAGCGGCCCGCCAGCATGGCCTCCATCACCTGCTGGGCGCCGGCGAACTTGAGCGCCTCGACGTCCAGCCCCGCTTCCTTGAAGTAACCCTTCTCCACCGCCGCATAGAACGGCAGCCCGGCCGCCACCGGCCAGTAGCCGATGCGGATCTTGGGTGTCTGGGCACGCACCAGTGCGGGCGCGCCCAGCGTGGCCACGGCGGCCGCCGCACCCAGCAGGGTGCGGCGCTGGGGTTTGAACGAATCGGTCATGGTCGGCTCCTTGGGTGATTGAGAGGGGGAGGCAAGAAGGGGTGAGGCTTCAGGCGCGGTGCAGTTCGGCCATGCGGGCCCGCCAGCCTTCGCCGAGCATGGCCGGGTCGTGCGGGCCGATGAGGCCGGCAAGCGCGCCCAGCAACTCACGGGGCGGCGCGCCGTCCAGATAGGCCTGGTGCCAGTCTCCAAGGGTCAGAAGGCTTCGCTTGTTCATGGTGCACATGCTGGTATACCAATTGGTACGCCAGCATCAAGCGTGCCAGTTTGCGGCGCGCCTGCCTCTGCGCAGGTTCTGCATGTGGTGTACCGGGCGTCGCTCGGTCTGCCGCTTTCTGGCAGTCCTCCTTCAAGCCTTCGCGGCTGAGATCGCGTGCCTCGCCGTGGGGCGTTGATGCACCAGTCGGCGGTGCGGGGCGCCCTTGACACGTTTCGATGATTAGCTAATCATCAAGCCATGAACAAGGTCTTCAAAGCCCTTTCCGACCCCACCCGTCGCCAGGTGCTGCAGCTCCTGAGGCAGGGCCCCTTGAGCGCCGGTGAGCTGAGTGACCAGTTCCATGTCTCCAAGCCCACGATGTCGGCGCACTTCACCGTGCTGAAGGAGGCCGACCTCGTACACGCCGAGAAGGCGGGCAAGTCCGTCCTGTATCACCTGAAGCTGTCCGTGCTCGAAGAAGCGTTGCTGGGCTTCGTCCATTCGTTCAGCCCGAGCGCCGACGCGCCGGAACCCAAGAAGGAGATTGCGCGATGAAAGCTGATCTGATTGCAGGCCTTGCTTGGGG
>NZ_JBFULE010001253.1:0-1446 GCF_056400485.1 Roseateles sp. P5_B10 | reverse complement strand
GGCCTCTACCGCGCGCTCGACCAGGGCACGATAGCGCTGCGCATAGCGCGAGTCTTGATAGTCAGTCAGCAGCTTGCTTCGGTGCTCGACGATGGCAGAAAGGCTCTCGGGAGCGGGCTCTAACGAGGCAACAGTGCGATCGCCGCAACGGTGAATCGCCTCCTCGACCGCCGAGGCATCATGCACACACAGGCGCCCGAGCCTGAAGGCGCGCAGGTTGAGCGGCACCTGCACGCCATTGAGTTCAATCGCGCGTTCGATGGCCTCGACTCCCATGGGCAGCCAGCCACGCTGCGCAGCCATGCCCACCATCATCAGGTTGGCCCCAACCGGATCACCGCACAGCAACGTGGCCCATCTTGTCGCGTCCGCATAGTGGACGCGATGTGGCGGCAGCTTGGCGCTGACCTTGCCTTTGAGCAGCCCGGCATCGACACGGGCGTCCGCCTGGGTCACGAAGGCTGCTGTCGGCGCCACGCGGTCGTTGCCGAGGAAGCAGGTCTTCTCGCCATCCAGCGTGCGATAGCTCTCGTCCCCCAGTGCCGCGATCAGATCGAAAGCCAGCACGAGCGATGCGTCACCCAAACCCAGGCGTGGGCTGGCCACGACGCCGCCGGCCGGTGCCACACGCAGGTGGCTATAGACGGCACCGTTTTTTTGCGACAGTCCCGTCATGTCGTAGCCCTCACACACCGCGCTGTTGATGAAAAGGCGCTTGTCAGGGTCGATCAACTCGCCCTTCTTGCGGCGTCGGCGCTTCTCGGCGGCGCAAGTCTGCTCAAAGATCAGCACGGTGCAACCGGCCGTGTCTCGAAGCTCGCGCTGCACCTCGTCGAGGTGGTCGCGATGTCGCACCTGAACGCCCGCGGGCAAACCCGAATCAGGGCCATACAGGGCGGGCTGGTCGCTGACCACGACCACGCGCTTGACCCCTTCGTGCTGCACCTGCTGAGCCATGGCGCCCACGGAAAGCGGGCCGTCCACCGGCTGCCCCCCGGTCATCGCGACGGCATCGTTGTAGAGAATCTTGTAGGTGATGTTGGCGCCGCTCGCCACGGCGGCCCGGATGGCCAGCAAGCCCGAGTGGTAGTAGGTGCCGTCGCCCAGATTCTGGAATACATGCCCAGCTTTCGAGAAGTGGTGCATCCCGACCCAATTGAGGCCCTCRCCGCCCATCTGCGTGCTGACCAGGGTGCGCGGTTTGGCCCACATCGCCATGCCATGACAGCCAATGCCCGCCATCGCCACACTGCCATCGGGAATCGCTGTCGAGGTGTTGTGCGGGCACCCCGAGCAGAAATAGGGCTGGCGCCTGCCGGTATCCGCCACGATGGCGGTCAGGGCGCCGCGGTAGGCGCGAAGCGATTGCACGCGTTCGTCGAGAGCGGCATCGGCCAGGCCGTTGGCACGCAGGCGCGAGGCGATGGCCAGCGCCACGTCGATGGG
>NZ_JBFULE010001252.1:0-1055 GCF_056400485.1 Roseateles sp. P5_B10 | reverse complement strand
GGTAGATGCTCTGCTTGGGGTCGCCGACGATGAAGACGGACAGCGGCGAGCCCGCGCCCGCGCCGGCATAGGCCGAGAGCCAGCCATGCAGCGCCTGCCATTGCAGCGGGCTGGTGTCCTGGAACTCGTCGATGAGCAGGTGGCGCACCTGGGCGTCCAGGCGCTGCTGCACCCAGCCAGCGGTCTGCGCATCAGCCAGCAGGGCCAGCGCGCCGCGCTCCAGGTCGTTCATGTCGACCAGGCCGCGCTCGCGCTTGATGGCCTCGAAGGCRTCCACCAGCACCAGGGCCAGGCGGCGCATCGCGGCGTGTTCGTCGGCGGCGCGCTGCTGGGCTATTGCCGCGCGCAAATGCAGCAATTCATCGCACAGCTCGTCCAGGTCCGGGTGGTCGACGCCCAGCTTGCGCGGTTCACCCTTCAGGGTGAACAGCGCCGCGAAGCAGCCGTCGAAATCGGCGGCCTGTTCAATTGACGCGGCCGCTTCCTGCGCCTTCTTGCCCTTGGCTGCGCCGAGCAGCCGGGCCAGTGCCTTCAGCGGTTCACGCAGATGCTCGAAGAACTGCTCCGGCGTGGTGCCCAGCACATCCACTGCACCGGGCAGGCTGGCCTCCAGCACGCCAGCCATCTCGGCCAGCCGCAACTCCACACGCTTGGCGAACGCGCCCAGCAACCACTCGCGCAGGTTGAAGCGGCCGCGCGACTGGGTCAGCGCCTGGAAGTCGGCGCGCAACGCCTCGTCTGCCAGCACCGCGACGTGGAAGCGCCGCCACAGCGTCGGCATCAGCTCCTCTTCGTCCTCGATGAGCTGCAGCTCGGGCGCAATGCCCTGGGCCTGCAGGAAGGCCAGCGRCGCGGCCCGCAGCAGCTGCGAGAACCAGCCATGGAAGGTGCGCACCTCGACAGCCCGGCCGCCGCGCAGCAGTTCGGCCTGCAGGGCCGCCAGACGCGGGCGCAGCATCGGCGCGTCGGCCTCGGCCGCGCCGCGTTGGCGAAGCGCAGCCAGTTGCTCGCCCTCGGTCGCCTGCGCAAACTCGGCCAACCACTCGGCCAGGCGC
>NZ_JBFULE010001251.1:0-1057 GCF_056400485.1 Roseateles sp. P5_B10 | reverse complement strand
GTACCCGCATGTGCTGGTCGTGTCGACGCTGCACCCGGTGTCGCCGCAGAAGACCGTCAACCTCGTCGAGTTCTACTACCCCGAGGAGATCGCCGCTTTCGAGCGCGACTTCGTCGAGGCCCACCAGGCCGCCTACATGGAAACCTGCGTGGAAGATGACGAGATTGCCGAGCGCATGGATGCCGGCCGCAAGGCGCTGATGATGCGCGGCGACAACGAGACCGGCCCCTATCAAAGCCCGATGGAAGACGGCATGCAGCACTTCCATGAATGGTTCCGCAACGAGATCGGCGCTCCTCTCTGATGCCGGCCTCAGTGCTCATGGTGGCGGCGACGCTGTTGTTCGCCACCATGGGCGTCTGCGTCAAGCTGGCCAGCGAGTTCTACGCGGCCAGCGAGATCGTCATGTACCGCGGCCTGGTCGGCTCCGTGATGATGGCCCTGCTGTCGCACCGCCAGGGCTTGAGCCTCAAGACCCGCCTGCCCGGCATGCACCTGTGGCGCAGCATCTCCGGCGTCACCTCGCTGTGCCTGTGGTTCTACGCCATCAGCCACCTGCCGCTGGCCACGGCGATGACGCTGAACTACATGTCCTCGGTCTGGATGGCCCTCTTCCTGCTCGGCGGCGCCGTGCTGATGGGTGCCCAGCGGCTGGACTGGCGGCTCATGGCCTCGGTGCTGCTGGGCTTCGTCGGCGTCGCGCTGATCCTGCGCCCGACGCTGGACCAGCAGCAGCTCTGGTACGGCCTGGCCGGCCTGCTGTCGGGCATGATCGCCGCGATGGCCTATCTGCAGGTCACGGCCCTGGGCCGCGCCGGTGAGCCCGAACTGCGCGTCGTCTTCTATTTCTCGGTGGGCGGCTGCCTGGCCGGCGCCGTCATCACTGCCGTGACCCAGGGCGGCCTGCAAAGCCACACGCTGTGGGGCGCCTTCCTGCTCCTCGCCGTCGGCGTGCTGGCCACCACCGCCCAGGTCTGCCTGACGCGCGCCTACTCCATCGGCCGCCCGCTGGTGAACGCCTGCCTGCAATACCTGGGCATCGTGTTCTCTTTCATCT
>NZ_JBFULE010001250.1:0-1058 GCF_056400485.1 Roseateles sp. P5_B10 | reverse complement strand
CCGCGGTTCTCGAACTTGGTCAGGGGACGGTAGGCGGGCTTGTCAGCATAGCCGGCCGCGACGTTCAGGAGATGGGGCTCGGCCGTCAGCACTGCAAGCATCTGCTCGGCATAGGGCTGCCAGTCGGTCGCGCAGTGCAGATAGCCGCTTGGCGCGATGTGCTGGATCAACTTGGCAACGAACTCCGGCTGGATCAGCCGCCGCTTGTTGTGACGCTTCTTGTGCCAGGGGTCGGGGAAGAAGATGTGCACGCCGGCCAGCAAGTCGGGGCCGATCATGTCGCGCAGCACCTCCACGGCATCGTGCTGGACGATGCGGATGTTGGTGAGCTGCTTCTCATCGATGAGCTTGAGCAGAGCGCCGACACCCGGCTCATGCACCTCGCAGCCGATGAAGTCATGGTCGGGCAGCGTGCCCGCAATGTCGGCCGTCGCGCCGCCCATGCCGAAGCCGATCTCCAGCACCAGCGGGGCTTTGCGGCCGAAGATGGCTTCAGCGTCCAGGCGCTCGGGCTTGTAGGGCAGGACGAACTTCGGGCCCAGTTCGGCCAGGGCCTTGATCTGACCCGTGCCCATGCGGCCGGCGCGCGTGACGAAACTCTTGATGGCGCGACGCGGCGGGTCCTTCTCTTCCATCAGCCCACCTCAGCCATCACCATGGGCGTGGCGGCGATGTCGGCGTCGCCCAGCGTGCACGCGGCCAGATAGGACGCGATGGCGCGGTCGGCCGCAGCGTCGTCAGCCGCGTGGATCAGTGCGAGCGGTTCGCCGGCGGCGACGCGCGTGCCCAGCGGCTTCACTTCGGAGAAACCGACGCGCATGTCGATGGCATCGCCGGCCTTGCGGCGGCCACCGCCGAGCTCGACGATGGCGACGCCCAGGTCACGCGTCGACATCGTCGTGATGACGCCCGCACGCGGCGCGGCGACGGGCTTCACGACGGGCGCGGCGGTCAGATAAGCCTCGGGCCGCTCCATCAGGTCCGCCGGGCCGCCCAGGGCAACCACCATCTTGGCGAACTTCTCGGCAGCGGCGCCGGAGTCCAGCGCAGCCTGCAGC
>NZ_JBFULE010001249.1:0-1058 GCF_056400485.1 Roseateles sp. P5_B10 | reverse complement strand
GTCTGGGTAGGCACGCTGCGCTTCAGGCCACCACTGGAGAGGCGTTTGGCCTCGGCGTCATGGGCGGGCAGCGTGACGGCCAGCAGGGTGGCGAGGGTCACAGCAAAGATGCGGTTCAAGCGAGTTCTCCAGAAGCTTGGAAACGAACCGGCAGATGCAGGTTCGGATCAGGATTTTCAAGCGTCTCTGATATCGGAAACCACGGTTTTTCCGAAGTCTGGCCGCATGAGAAAGCGAACAATCGCCGCAGCCGTGTCGGCCGCCGTCTGCAGCTGGCCGCCATCTTTCAGGCCCTGGAAGCGGGTTTGCTCGGGGAACCGGGTGGGGTCGGCGCCGCGCAATTGCACCTGCATGTCGGTGTCGATGACGCCCGGCGCCAGTGAGACGACGCCGACGCCAGGCTCTTCCAGGGCCAGGGCGCGGCTGAGATGGTCCAGCCCGGCCTTGATGGCGCAATAGGCTGCGCTGCCGGCCATGGCGCGGCGGCCCAGGCCCGATGAGATGCTCAGGATGCGTCGCGTCGGCACGCCCACCGTTTCGGCCAGGAAGACACGGCTCAGCAGCGTTGGCGCTTCCAGGCCGACGCGCAGCGCGGCCGACAGGCTGGTGAGGTCGGAGGTCGCCAGCGGGCCGGGCTCGCTGAGCAGGGCGGCGTTGTTGACCAGCGTTGCACTTTCCCAGCGCTTGTTGGCGCGCAACCAGGCCTGCAGGTGTTCCGCAGCAGCAATCGGGTCCGCCAGATCAAGCGCCCATTGCTCCGCTTGCAGCGCCGGGTTGGTCTTGCGAGCGATGCCGATCACCGTGTTCTCGGCTTGCGTGAGCTGTTGAACCAGTGCCGCGCCCAGGCCGCGTGAACTGCCGGTGACGATGTAGAGATGCATGCTCAGAACTCCGGTGGGCAGATGAAGTGATGGTCGCCGATTCGCAGTTCGCTGGCATGCAGCAGCAGGCGTGGGCTGGCGGCAGCGATGTCGGGCGCGGCATAGAGCGTGTCGCCCAGCATGGCATGCCCGATGGCGGCGAGATGCACGCGCAATTGATGGGTGCGACCGGTCAGG
>NZ_JBFULE010001248.1:0-1058 GCF_056400485.1 Roseateles sp. P5_B10 | reverse complement strand
CGCTGGTGGGCCTCGTTGACACGCATGGCCCACTGCATGGCCAGGCGCTGGGCGGCAGCGCCTTCCGACGCAAAGCGATCCGGGTGGACCTCGGCCTGTAGCGACTTCCAGCGTGCATCGATGTCGGCGCGCACCTGGGCCTGCTGTTCAGGCAGGCCGAAGAGCTGGAAATCGTTGTCGGTCAGGCGCATGGCAGGGTGGAAAAGCAAAAGGCGCGGTTCACACCGCGCCTGTCGTCGAGTCAGCGAGTTTCAGACACGGAAGGACTCGCCGCAGCCGCACTTGTCTTTCTCGCGCGGGTTGCGGAACTTGAAGCCTTCGTTGAGGCCTTCGCGGACGAAGTCCAGCTCGGTGCCGTCGAGGTAAGGCAGGCTCTTGGGGTCGATGAGGATCTTGACCTCATGGCCCTCGAAGATCACGTCCTCTGGCGCCACCTCATCGGCGTATTCCAGCTTGTAGGCCAGGCCCGAGCAGCCGGTCGTTTTCACGCCCAGCCGCACGCCCACGCCCTTGCCGCGCTTGGCGATGTAGCGCTTGACGTGGCGGGCTGCGGCTTCAGTCAGCGTGACGGACATGTCAGTTGGCGTGCTTGGCGCGGTAGTCGTCCACCGCTGCCTTGATGGCGTCTTCAGCCAAGATGGAGCAGTGAATCTTGACCGGCGGCAGCGCCAGCTCTTCGGCGATGTGCGTGTTCTTGATCGTCAGCGCCTGGTCCAGCGTCTTGCCCTTGACCCATTCGGTCACGAGCGAGCTGGAGGCGATGGCCGAGCCGCAGCCATAGGTCTTGAACTTGGCGTCCTCGATGAGGCCGGTCGCCGGGTTGACCTTGATCTGCAGCTTCATCACGTCGCCGCAGGCGGGCGCGCCGACCATGCCGGTGCCGATGTCGTCATCGCCGTTGTCGAACTTGCCGACGTTGCGGGGGTTCTCGTAGTGGTCAACGACCTTTTCGCTGTATGCCATGGTGTTCTCCTTCTAGGTTGCCAAGGGGCTTGCAAGCCCCTTGGCCTGCCCACCGCGGACGACAGTCCGCAGTGGACTGTCGTCCGTCAGTGGGC
>NZ_JBFULE010001247.1:0-1060 GCF_056400485.1 Roseateles sp. P5_B10 | reverse complement strand
CAGAGCCACCGGGCACTGTGGCGGGCGCAGACGCAGCAGCAGGGGCAGGTGGTGGGGCAAGGTACGGTAGATGTGGGCCTCGACCTCGCGCGTGAAGCGCAGCCTGACCTGGCCGTCTTCCGACTCTTCGAAACCGGCGTCGATGTAGTCGGCCAGCACCCGTGGGTCCCAACGGGCGAAAAGCTTCTTGGCTGAGAAATGCTTGTAGACGGCCTCGCGATCCGGCCAGACATGGCGACGCTCGCGGGCGATCTTGGACGGGCCGTAGCGGTGGATGAGTCCCGTCGTCTTGGCCATCGCAACGACAGCGGCCTTCATGCCCGACACGACGGGTGAGTCCAGCATGACAAGGCGGCTGACGAGATCGGGTCGGCGGCAGGTGGCCATCAAACTCAGCATGCCGCCCAGCGAGTGGCCGACAAGGGCGACCTGGCCTTGCGGGCGCACTTCATGCTCGATGAAATGCAGCAGCTGGTCACGCAGGCGGCGCCAGTCGCCAGTCACGGGGAAGCGCGGGTCGTGGCCAAAGCGATCCAGCGCCTCGACGCGCCAGCCGGCGGCGCGCCAACGCTCGAACAGCACGCGGTAGCAGCCGGCGGGATAG
Organism: Roseateles sp. P5_B10; assembly: GCF_056400485.1. Taxonomy (NCBI): domain Bacteria; kingdom Pseudomonadati; phylum Pseudomonadota; class Betaproteobacteria; order Burkholderiales; family Sphaerotilaceae; genus Roseateles; species Roseateles sp. P5_B10. Next base: position 456 of record NZ_JBFULE010001247.1, on the reverse strand, counting down.
CTGTTGGCGTGAGAGAAGACCAGCGTGCGAGTTGTCATGGGCGCGCAGTTTGCCTGCGTCGGGCGACCTGTTCAGCGTCAGTTCTGGAGTGCCGAGTCCAGACGTGGCCGTCAGTCGGGCGGCAGCTCAAGCTCCAGCACGCGGCGCCTGCCGGCGTGGATCTCATCAAGACTGCGCCTGAAGCCGGGAATGCTGCGGAACAGGCGGTCGAAGCTGCCGTCCGCCAGGGCTGCGCGCAGGCCGCGCTCGATGCGGTCGGCCAGGGCCGGGTTGTCGCGGCTGGTGAAAAAGTAGAAGGGCACGCCGTAGTGCAGGAACAGGGTCTGCTCGATGGCCAGGCCGCTGTGCTGTTGCTGCTCGTACCAGGCCTCATAAACGCCGCGCGGCATGTAGTCGAAGCGTTTGGCGCCCAGCATCGCGAAGAGCTGTTCGTAATTGACGGACGTGACCACGGGC
>NZ_JBFULE010001246.1:0-1062 GCF_056400485.1 Roseateles sp. P5_B10 | reverse complement strand
GGTCAAGCCGCGATGAGGCTGGCCGCCCTGCTCCTCGCGCTCGCCATTGCCGGCTGCGCGCAGTTGCCTCAGGCGCCGCCCGCTGGCCAGGAGTCCCGGCTCAGCGGCCGCATCAGCGTGACGGTGGCCGGCGATGCGCACAACCGTGGCACCGGCGGTGCGGCCAGCTTCGAACTGTTCGGCGGCCCGCAGGCTGGTCGGCTGGAGCTGACATCGCCGCTCGGCGCCCTGGTAGCCCGCGCGAACTGGCAGCCCGGCCGCGTCACGCTGCAGACGCCCGGCGACGAGCGCCGCTTCGACGACCTCGACGCATTGACCCGCGAGTTGCTGGGCGAGCCGGTGCCGGTTGCCGCGCTGTTTGACTGGCTGCAGGCCCGACCCTGGCCCGCCGCGCCACACCGCACGACGACGAGCGGCTTCGAGCAACTGGGCTGGCGCATCGAACCCAAGCTGCCCGCCCTCGTCGCCACGCGCCTGGCCGAACCCACCGTCACGCTGCGCGCCCGGCTGGACAGCGGCGAATGAAGGCGCTGTACGACCTGGCCGCGCCCGCCAAGCTCAACCTCTTTTTGCATGTGATCGGCAAGCGGCCTGATGGCTACCACCTGCTGCAGTCAGTCTTTGTGCTGATCGATTGGGCGGACACATTGCATGTGGAGATTCGCTCGGACGGGCGGCTGCATCGCCATGATGTGCTCGCAGGCGCCCTGCCCGCCGATGACCTCTGCCTGCGCGCCGCTCGCCTGCTGCAAACCGAGACCGGCTGCACGCTCGGCGCCGACATCCACCTGGAAAAGCGGCTGCCTGCCGGTGCCGGCATGGGCGGCGGCTCGTCGGATGCGGCGACGACGCTGCTGGCGCTGAACCGGCTCTGGGATCTGCGCCTGCCGCTGGACCGCCTGATAGCGCTCGGCTTGAAGCTCGGCGCCGACCTGCCCTTCTTCCTCGGCGGCGGCCCGGCCTTCGTTGAAGGCATCGGCGAAATCCTGCATCCGCTGACCTTGCCCGAGCAGCGCTTCGCCGTGCTCAAAGGCCCGGCGGGGCTGGCGACCAAGGACATCT
>NZ_JBFULE010001245.1:0-1063 GCF_056400485.1 Roseateles sp. P5_B10 | reverse complement strand
GCAAGTTGCGAGCAGAACGGGTACTCGTGGGCATGCTCCGGCACGAAGAAGCGCCGCACATTGCGCAGCACCATCAGGATGTGCTGGTCCACGGTGTAGACGTGGAAGAGGTCGTGCTGCATCTGCCCGACGATGGCGCGGAACACCCACAGGTAGCGCCCCAGCACCGAGGTCTGGTTCATGAGCCGGAAGGCATGCGTCTGGCCCTCGGGCTCGCGCAGCATCGTCATGAAGGTCGCACGGTTGACCGGGTCACGGCGCCAGGCGGCGTCCATCAGGCCGCGGGCGTTGTACAGCGCCCGCAGCGTGCGCGCCGACAGGCCCTTGATGCCAGGCGTCTGCTGGTAGATCAGGAAGGTGCGCAGGATGGCGTGCGGGTCGCGCTGGTACAGGTCGTCGCTGGCGACCTCCAGCATGCGGCCGCGGTCCAGGAAGTCCGGGTGGCCGTCGATGGGCCGCAGCAAGCCCTGCTGGGAGCCATTGATCTGCTCCTCCAGGTTCAGCAGCAGGATCTGGTGCAGCTGCGTGACGGCCTTGGCCGCCCAGTAGTAGCGCCGCATCAGCACCTCGGAGGCCCGCTGCGAGGCCGTGCTCTCGAAGCCGAAGCTTTGCGCGACGGCGGTCTGCAGGTCGAACACAAGCCGGTCCTCGCGCCGGCCGGCGACCGCATGCAGTCGCGCCCGGATCAGCGTCAATTGACCCTCGTTGCGCTGCAACTGGCGGCTCTCGAAGGGCGTGATGAGGCCGCGTGCGCTGAGGGCCTTCCAGGTCTTGCCCAGGCCCGCCGCGCGCGCGATCCAGATCAGCATCTGCAGGTCACGCAGGCCGCCGGGGCTTTCCTTGCAGTTGGGCTCCAGCGCGTAGGGCGTGTCGTCGAACTTGGTGTGGCGCTGCAGGCTCTCCAGGGTCTTGGCGCGAAAGAACGCCTTGGGGTCCATGGCCGCCATGAAGCGCTTGGCCATCAGCTTGAACAGCTTGGCGTCTCCGGCCAGTGGCCGGGCCTCGAGCAGGGCCGTCTGGATGGTCACGTCGCCCTCGGACTCGCTGAGGCATTCCCCCAGCG
>NZ_JBFULE010001244.1:0-1067 GCF_056400485.1 Roseateles sp. P5_B10 | reverse complement strand
GATGTTCAACAACACCACGCACCGGCCCGCAACCATCCAGCGCATCCGCATCGGCGCCAACAAGGACGGGCGCATCCAGGCCATCTCGCACGAGAGCTGGTCCGGTAACCTGCCCGGCGGCGGCCCCGAGACGGCCACGGCCCAGACGCGGCTGCTCTATGCCGGTGAACACCGCCACACCGCCATGCACCTGGCCGTGCTGGACCTGCCCGAGGGCAATGCCATGCGCGCGCCGGGTGAAGCGCCAGGCCTGATGGCGCTGGAGATCGCGATGGACGAGATGGCCGAAAAGCTCGGTCTGGACCCCATCGAGTTCCGCGTGCGCAACGACACCCAGGTCGACCCCGAGAAGCCGCAGCGTCCCTTCTCGCAGCGCCGCCTGGTGGAGTGCATGAAGCAAGGCGCCGAGCGCTTCGGCTGGAACCGGCGCAATGCCAAACCGGCGCAGGTGCGCGAGGGCGCGTGGCTCATGGGCCTCGGCATGGCAGCAGCCTTCCGCAACAACCTGCTGATGAAATCCAAGGCCCGCGTGCGCCTGGAGGGTGAGCGCGTCATCGTCGAAACCGACATGACTGACATCGGCACCGGCAGCTACACCATCATTGCGCAGACGGCAGCCGAGACCATGGGTGTGACCCTCGACAAGGTCGTCGTGCGCTTGGGGGATTCGAGCTTCCCGGTGTCCTGCGGCTCGGGCGGCCAATGGGGCGGCAACAACTCGACGGCCGGCGTGTATGCGGCTTGCATGAAGCTGCGCGGCATGGTCGCCCAGAAGGCCGGCATGGCCGACGCGGAATTTGCCGGTGGCGAGGTGCGTGGCGGCGGCAAGGCCATGCCGCTGAAGTCCTTTGCCGGCCTGGTGGCCGAGGACGGCATCGAATATGGCGATCTCGACAAGCGCTACCAGCAGTCCACTTTTGGCGCGCATTTCGCCGAGGTGGCGGTGGATGCGACGACTGGCGAGGTGCGCGTGCGGCGCATGCTGGCTGTGTGCGCGGCGGGGCGCATCCTGAACCCGACCTCGGCGCGCAGCCAGGTCATCGGCGCCATGACCATGGGCGTGGGCG
>NZ_JBFULE010001243.1:0-1067 GCF_056400485.1 Roseateles sp. P5_B10 | reverse complement strand
GCTCCAGGAGCATCGCGCGGAAAGCGACGGCAACGGTCCGGTCGACGCGACGCTGCGCGCCATCGAGTCGGTCGTGCAGTCGGGGGCAGAGATGCTGCTGTATTCCGTCAACGCGATCACGGGTGGCAGCACGGAGTCACAGGGTGAGGTGACGGTGCGGCTGCAGCATGCCGGTCGGGTGGTGAACGGGGTCGGCGCCGACCCCGACATCATCGTGGCGTCGGCCAAGGCCTACTTGAGCGCACTGAACAAGCTGCAGAGCAAGGCCGAGCGCGTGGCAGCCCAAGGCTAGCCCGCCGTCGCGCCCAGAAGCGTCGAGTTTTTTGACAGTCGCAGCGCGGCATTGGCAGCGTCCTTTGCTAAACCGTTGATCGCTCTGAGTTTTTCCATCAATCTTGTGGATGGTCCGGAAATTGCGTGACGTCGGCGTCCGCATCCGAAACCCTGGAGTACCCATGTCGTCGATCGCCCGCCTTCTGAAAGCCTTCACCCTCTCCGTCGGTATCTTGGCTGGTAGTTTGGCTGGTGCAGCGCCCACGATCAGCTATTCGGGCGGCGTTGCAGTCGGCATCCAGGACCTGGAGGTCGATGGCCTGACCTATGACGTTTCCTTTGTCTTCGGGCCCTACAACACGGTCTTTGCCTCTGACGCCCCGACCTTCCTCGGCGACGAGGCGGCTGCGAATGAGGCGGCGGACGCCCTGCTGGCGGTTCTGGGGGCGCCTCCCACCGTCGTCATCGGCGACCCGTCGAGCTGCTGCGGGGTTCTTTGGGTGGCGTTCGCTGACCAGTTCCAAGGCAATATTGGCCAATACCAGGCAACGCAGACGGGCTATCAGGATGGCACCGGCGCCACCTGGCAGCGTTTTGGGTCGTTCGTGGACTCGAAGACGGCCAACCGCACCGAGAACAATTGGGCCTTTGCCGTGTTCACCCCGAACACCGTGCCTGAGCCGGGCTCGCTGGCCCTTGTTGGCTTGGCAATCGCGGGTCTCGGCGTCGCGCGCCGCCGCGCTTCCTGATCGGCTAAGGATGGCGCCACGCCGCGCCAACATCCCGCACCCCCA
>NZ_JBFULE010001242.1:0-1069 GCF_056400485.1 Roseateles sp. P5_B10 | reverse complement strand
CCCCGCGGCCGAAGATGCCCAAGACGAACAGGAAAGCCCGCCGCCAGCTTGCGTGCTGAGCTTCAATGCCAGCGACGCCTCTGGCGCAGGCGGCCTGGCCGGCGATGTAGCCACGATTGCGGCTATGGGCGCGCACTGCCTGCCCGTCGTCACCGCCATCGTGCTGCGCGACACGGCCGAGACCTTCGAGCACGAGAACCTCGACGCCGACACCGTCGCCGAGCAGGCCCGCCACATCCTGGAAGACGTGCCTATCACGGCCTGGAAGGTCGGCTTCCTGGGCAATGCCGAGGCCGTCAGCGCCGTGGCCGAGGTGCTGAGCGACTACCCCGACGTGCCGCTGGTGACCTATCTGCCCTCCGTCGCCTGGATCGACGAGGACGACCAGCAGCAGTACCTGGACGCGCTTCGCGAGCTGGTGCTGCCGCAGACCGCCGTGCTGGTGGGCAACCACAAGACCATGACGGACTTCCTGCTGCCCGATTGGGACAACGAGCGCGCGCCGTCGGCCCGCGAGCTGGCCGTCGCCGCCGCCCAGGCCGGCGCCCAGCACGTGCTGGTGACCGGCATCCAGCTGCCCAACCAGTTCGTGGACAACGTGCTGGCCAACTCGCAGGGGCCTATCACCGGGGAGAAGTTCGAGCGCTTCGAGACGGCCTTCGTCGGCGCGGGCGACACGCTGTCGGCGGCGCTCGCGGCGCTGCTGTCGGTGGGCGCGGAACTGCACTCGGCCGTCAGTGAAGCCTTGTCCTTCCTGGACCAGTCGCTGGATGCGGGCTTTCGTCCCGGTATGGGCAACGTCATCCCCGACCGCTTCTTCTGGGCCCTGCCCGCAGCGGACGAAGAAGGCGGCGAGCCGCCCGACTTCGAGCCCGAACCCGAACCCGAGCAGCCGCCCAAGACGCCGCGGCGCATGCATTGATCTCCTGACTCCTCTCTCATGGCCAGCAATTCAGAGCTCTTCGAGCGCGCCGCGCGCGTCATTCCAGGGGGCGTGAATTCCCCCGTGCGCGCTTTCCGCGCCGTCGGCGGCACGCCGCGCTTCATCCAGCGCGGCGAAGGCGCCTAC
>NZ_JBFULE010001241.1:0-1069 GCF_056400485.1 Roseateles sp. P5_B10 | reverse complement strand
CCATCACATCCGGGAAGGCCAGCGAGGCGCGCACGGCCTCCTCGGCGTTGTCGGCAGCGGCGTACAGCAGGGCCAGCGAACTGTTGGACGCCAGATTGGCTGCCACGCGCCCCCCCTGCTCCATCAGCATGGCCCGCACCTGGCGGCCACCCTGCCAGGCATTGACGACCGCCATCAGCAGGGCCAGGCAGAGCGTGCCCAGCGCGACGGCGACGCTGAGATGGCGGCGGAACGAGGTCTCGCGCAACCAGCGCGCGTAGATGCGCAGCGGCCACGACCGCTGCGGCGGCGCGGCCACAGGCACGCTTTCATCCCGAAGGATGAGGGGCGGCTGGCTGTCCAGTGGAACGGGTGGCGTCACTCTCGAACCTCAGCTGGAGGGATAGACCAGATCGAATCCCGACTGCACGGTGGCGACGTCAAGTCCCAGGTGCGCGGCGGTGCGGATGTTGATGGCGGCGCGTGCCTGGCGCAACGGCAGCACGCCGGCCGCGCCCGCTTTAGGGTTGGACGCGAGGCGTTGGGCCGACACGGCCAGTGAGCGCCCGAGTTCATGGTTGTCCGGGTAGAGCGAAAACAGTGCGCCGCGCTTCACATGCGCCAGGTGGCTGGAGAACACGGCGATGTTGCGGTTCCAGCCTTCCTTGAGCACCAGCGTGAGCACGACGTTGTCGTCCACGGTCGTCGGGTCCTGCGGCAGCCAGACGGCGTCGCGGGCCGGGTCGGCCGAGGCCAGCAGCTGGGCGTAGGCGCGCAGAGCCTCGGCCTGATCGGCGGCTTCCTGGGCCAGCAGCTCCAGGCCTTCGGCCCGGGCCGCCTCGCGCGCCAGCTTCACCAGCCAGGTGTTCAGCTTGGGGTCGTAGACCAGGTGCACACGACGCGTGGACGACTTCAGGCGCCGGAGTCGCGCGAGCAGCAAGGCCGGGTCGGGCGCCAGCGTGTGGATGGGAAAGTTGCGGGCCTCGGACTCCTGCACCGACACGACGCAGCCGACCATCACGGCCAGCTCGTCGGCCAGCGCCGCCGCGACGCGCATGCCGCCGCGCCCCAGGCCGATCAATACCTTGAC
>NZ_JBFULE010001240.1:0-1069 GCF_056400485.1 Roseateles sp. P5_B10 | reverse complement strand
GGTGTTCTCGGAGCGGTAATCCTCATCGATGATGACGATGGGAAAGTGAAAACGGATCATCGGCGGCCTCCAGCGGGCGGGCATCAAAAAACGAAGCGGCGAAGTGTAGGGCCGCAGCATGTCCCACTCGCGTCAGCGCAGTCTATAAACTGACCCGACAACACTTACCTGGGGAGACAAGATGGAATGGAACTGGGCCACCGTCTGGTGGATCGCTGCAGGAGCGCTCGTCGCGGCCGAATTGGCCAGCGGCACCTTCTATCTGCTGATGCTGGCCGTGGGCGCCATCGCCGGTGCGCTGGCGGCTCATCTCGGCGCGAGCTTGACCGCACAAGTGCTGACCGCCGCCGTCACGGGCGGCGCAGCGGTCGTGGGCTGGCACCTGCGGCGCAGCCGCATGCCCGCAGCCGCTCCCGCTGCAAGMAACCCAGATGTCARCCTCGACATCGGTCAATCCGTCCAGGTCGAGACCTGGTCAACCGACGGCCGGGCCAAGGTGCAATACCGCGGCGCTGCCTGGCAGGCACGCTTCATCGGCAGTCCGCCGGCCCAAAGTGGCCGGCATGTGATTCGCGCGGTCGAAGGCAGTTGTCTGCTCCTCGATCGCTGAGCCTGCAAACCAACAACACCGGGAGGCCTCATGGGGTTCCAAATCGCACTCGTCATCCTCGTCATCGCGGCCATCTTCGTGGCGCGCTCCATCAAGGTCGTCCCGCAGCAGAACGCCTGGGTGGTGGAGCGCCTGGGCAAATACCACGGGACGCTCACACCGGGGCTCAACTTCCTCGTGCCCTTCGTCGACCGGCTGGCCTACAAGCACTCACTGAAGGAGATCGCGCTCGATGTGCCCAGCCAGGTCTGCATCACCAAGGACAACACCCAGTTGACGGTTGACGGCATCCTCTACTTCCAGGTCACCGACCCCATGCGGGCGAGCTACGGCGCGAGCAACTATGTTGTCGCCATCACGCAATTGGCGCAAACGACGCTGCGCTCAGTCATCGGCCGCATGGAGCTGRACCGCACCTTCGAGGAGCGCGCCGTCATCAACACGTCCGTCGTCGAGGCC
>NZ_JBFULE010001239.1:0-1071 GCF_056400485.1 Roseateles sp. P5_B10 | reverse complement strand
CAGGGGTAGCAGGGGTCGGGCATCAACACCTCGTCGCCGCGCTCGAAGAGGGCCAGGCAGGCGAGCTGCAGGCCAGCCGAGGCGCCGGCCGTGATGGCGATGCGTTCGGGCGCGATGGCGAGGCCGAAGCGCTGGCCGTACCAGCGCGAGATGGCTTCGCGCAATGCGGGCAGACCGAGGGCATCGGTGTAGGGCGTCGGGCCCTGGGCCACGCGGGCCACGGCTTCACGGACCGCGGGCGCGGCGCCGAAATCGGGCTCGCCGACATTCAGGCGGATCATGTGCCGGCCGCCCAGCGCCGGATCGCACAGCGGCCCGGCCGCGACCCGGGCCGCGGCCTTGGCCAGCTCCATCACATAGAAGGGCTCGATGCGGTCGAGCCGCGCGGCCAGTTTCATCAGCGCTTCGTCAACGCTTGGCTGCGACCTCGACGGGGCGCAAGTCGCCCGCCGCGCGGTCCAGCACGCCGTTCACATATTTGTGCCCATCGGTGCCGCCGAAGGACTTGGCCAGCTCGACCGCCTCGTTGATGGCGACCCGGTAGGGGATGTCGACGCAGTGCTTGAGCTCGTAGGCGCCGATCATCAGGATGGCGTGCTCAATGGGCGAGAGCTCGGTGGTCTTGCGGTCGACGTGGCGCGACAGGATGGCGTCGAGATCAGCCGCTTCGTTGACGCAGCCAGCCAGCAGCGCGTCGTAGTGCTTCACGTCGAGCTTGGCATAGCCTTCCTGCTCACGGCCCAGGGCGGTGATGGCGCCGATGTCCTCGCCGGTCAGCAGCCATTGGTAGAGGCCTTGCACGGCGGCCTCGCGTGAGCGGCGGCGGGCGGACTTGGCGGGAGCGCGCTTGCCGCCAGGTTTGTTGGCCGTCTTCGTGGCGGTCTTGGGGGTGGAGGCGTTCACTCGATCTCTTTCAGCAGATTGGCCATTTCGACGGCGACGCGGGCAGCGTCGCGGCCCTTGGGTTCGGCGCGGGCCCAGGCCTGGGCTTCGTTCTCGACGGTCAGGATGGCGTTGGCGATCGGGATGCCATGGTCCAGGCCGACGCGGGTGACGGCCGCGCCACTCTCG
>NZ_JBFULE010001238.1:0-1073 GCF_056400485.1 Roseateles sp. P5_B10 | reverse complement strand
CGGATCAAACGTCCGTGCCTGCTGCCATGGTCCTGCGCGCGGCAGCGCTTTGCTGGCCTCGTTTCCCTGCCTGCCGACCTGATGGCRCGTGGCAGCGCCGAGGACGGCACCTGCAGGTCCGCTGTCGTCACCGGCGACCATCGCTAGTCGTTGCCCAAGCATGCAGGCCATGTCACAGCAGTACAACCGCATCGTCGTCGTCGGCGGGGGCAGCGCGGGGTGGATGACCGCCGCCGCCCTCGCCACCGGCTTGAAAGGCCGCGTCAGTGTCGAGCTCGTCGAGTCGGAGGAGATTCCGATCATCGGTGTCGGCGAGGCCACGTTCCCGTCAATACGCAACTACAACCAGCTGCTCGGCATTGACGAGGTCGAGTTCCTGCGCGCCACCAACGGCAGCTACAAGCTGGGCATCCGTTTCTGCGACTGGTTGGATGTGGGCCACGAGTACTTCCACACTTTCGGCCATTTCGGCAATGCATATTCCAGCGAACGTGAGCAGCCAGTTCAGCACGATGAGCACGCGATCCAGCGTGCATGATCACCGGCACGCGCCAGCGCGCGGCCAAGTCCGCGCCGGCTCCCGCAAGGCCAAGCCGTGACGCCACGCTGCGGCACCCTGTCGGCGCAGCCGACACACTGGACGCCCGCGCAGGCGTTGGCACTCTTCGAGTGCCTGCAGCCCCTGAGCGAGCAGCACTGGACCGTTTACGGATCCTCGGATCCAGCCCGACGGTTCACCGGGTCTCAATCTCCAGGACGCCCACCGAGTAGGCGGGTAGCGTCAGCGTGAATTCGCGCGCAATGCCCTTGAGGGGCTGGGTCTTCGGCGCGACGCGGGTCGGCTCGTCCAGCGAGTTGGCTGCATCGGGGTTGGCCGAGCTCATCACGGTCAGCTGGGCCGTGGGTGCAAGCTTGTTCACGCCGGTCAGCTTCACGCGCACCGGCTGATCGGTGGCGGCGCGGCTGGCGAACTTGATCTGGATGCGGCCCGGCTTGCCGGCCTCGTCCTTGCGCGTCACCACCCAGTGCAGGGCCGGGAAGGTCTTGCCGTTGTCACTGGTCCAGTTCGGGAT
>NZ_JBFULE010001237.1:0-1073 GCF_056400485.1 Roseateles sp. P5_B10 | reverse complement strand
ATCAAGCTCTTCCGCGACAGCTGGATCACCACGCGCGACTGGGACCAACTGCAGGCCTTCGGCTTCAACATCGTCCGCCTGCCCATCCTGTGGAGCGTCATCGAAGACGAGAAGAAGCCCAAGACCCTGCGCGCGGATGCCTGGAAGTATCTGGACTGGAGCATCGCCGAGGCCAGGAAGCGCGGCATCTACGTGATCCTTGACCTGCACGGCGCTCCCGGCGGCCAGACGCCCAACGATCACACGGGTTGCGCCGGCCAGAACAAATACTGGACGGACGCGCAAGCGCAGGAGCGCACCAAGTGGCTGTGGCAGCAGATCGCCACCAGGTACAAGGACGAGCCTGTGGTTGCGGCCTACGATCCCCTCAACGAGCCCTGGGGCTCCACCGCCGAAGCCATGGTGGCGCGCGTCGAGGAGCTGTACAAAACCATCCGCGCCATCGATGACAAGCACATCGTGCTGCTGCCCAGCCACTACGGCAACATCGACGGCTATGGCAACCCGACAGCCAAGGGCTTCACCAACGTCGCCTTCGAGATCCACCCCTACCCCGGCCTGTTTGGTGACAGGCCTGGCGATTCGCCCTACATGATCCACCGCGACTGGCTGCGCTGCGGGTCGGCGGGCACCGCCGGTGTCTGCGCCTACAACAAGCAGGTCAGCGATCTGAAGATCCCTCTGCTCGTGGGTGAGTTTCAACCCTGGCAGGGTGCGGGCCTGGACCTGGGCGGCCAGATCGGCCGCGCAACCTACGACACCTATGCCAGCTATGGTTGGGCGTCCACCTCGTGGGCCTACAAATTGGTGAGCCCGGCGGGCGGCTCAGGCAAAGGCACCTGGGGCATGGTCACCAACGCCGTCAACAGCAACTTCGATACCGGCGTGGGCCTGGTGGCCAAGGCCAGCACCTGGGATTGCGCGGGCTGGGATTCCGGCTTCAGCAATGCCTGCGCGGTGAAGGCAGCAACCATCAAGGTGGGCGGCACCGGCCGCAAGACCTATTACTTCGTCATCAAGAGCGGCGCTTCGGGAGGCAGCAATCCCGATGTGAGCTTTGACAAGATCAGCAT
>NZ_JBFULE010001236.1:0-1074 GCF_056400485.1 Roseateles sp. P5_B10 | reverse complement strand
GCGCAATACGGGCGACCAGTACGTCGCCTTTGCGCAAAGCCGCACCGTTGCGGACGGAATCCTGGAGCGCTTTGACCTCAAGACGGTCTACGAAGAAAAGCTGGCCCACGATGCGCGGCTGAAGCTGATGGACCGCACTCGAATCAATCTGGGCAAGAAGGACGGCGTCATCACGCTCGAGTTCGATGACCATGATCCCAAGCGCGCAGCCGACATTGCCAATGGCTACGTCGAGGAGATTCGTCGACTCACCGCCGGATTGACGCTGACCGAAGCTCAACAGCGCCRGGCCTTCTTTGAAGGTCAACTCAAGCAGGTGCGAGCCAAGCTCGATGCCGCGCAGGCGGCCTTGCAAGGTAGCGGCGTTTCGACGGAAACCATCAAGGCTGAACCCAAGGCCGCCGTCGAAGCTCTGGCAAAGCTCCGCGCCGAACTGACGAGCGCCGAGGTCAAGCTGCAGATGCTGAGCAGCAGTCTGGCCGAGCACACGCCGGAAATTCAGCAGCAGACGGCCGCCGTGAACCGCTTGCGCGACGAATTGACCCGCGCCGCGCAGGTGGTGCAATCTTCAGGCGGGGGATACGTCGGCGCCTATCGCGAGTTCAAGTATCAAGAATCGCTGTTCGATTTGATCGCCCGCCAGTACGAACTCGCGCGCGTGGACGAAAGCCGCGATGGCGGCCAGTTGCAGGTCATCGACACGGCCCAGGTTCCTGAGCGCAAATCCAAACCAAAGCGCAGCATCCTGATGATCCTAGGCTTCGGGCTTGGTTTGCTGGCCGTTTGCGTCCACACCGCCACGACCTTGATACGTCAGTCGCGCCCGACTGCCTGAGCGCTCCGCTCGGGCTTGCTCATGCTCTTCGAGGGCAAAACGCCCTCGCTCTGTAGTTTTCCGGTTTCCATATGAATTCGTTCGCTCCCCCCATCGTCGATCGCAAGATCCGCTTCGCGCTCGCAGGTTGCGGCCGCATCGCCAAGAACCACTTCGAAGCCATCCGCAAGCTCGGCGATCAGTGCGAGTTGGTTGACGTCTGTGACATCGACGCCGCTGCACTGGCTGCGACGGTGGAC
>NZ_JBFULE010001235.1:0-1074 GCF_056400485.1 Roseateles sp. P5_B10 | reverse complement strand
GCGTGCCGCTGCCCGAAGCCATGCGCCTGGCCAACAAAGCTGGCGGCATCGTCGTCGGCAAGTTCGGCACGGCAACAGTGAGCTACGACGAGCTGGCGGCATGAGCATGCTGGAAGACAAGCTCATCGACGCCGCCGCGCTGGGCGACGCCGCGCTGGCAGAGCGGTTGGCCACGCTGGGCCGCCCCATGGTGTTCACCAACGGCGTGTTCGATGTGCTGCACCGCGGTCACGTGGCCTACCTGCATGCGGCGCGCGAGCAAGGGGCGAGCCTCGTCGTGGCCGTCAACTCCGACGTCTCAGCGCGTGGCCTCGGCAAGGGGCCGGACCGGCCGCTGAACCGCGACGTCGACCGCGCCCTGGTGCTGGCCGGCCTGGCGTCGGTCGATGCGGTGCTGTTCTTCGACGAGCCCACGCCTTGCGCACTGCTGGCGCGCGTGCGCCCGCAGCTCTACGTGAAGGGCGGCGACTACGACATGGAAGCGCTGGAAGAGACGCGCCTCGTGCGTTCGTGGGGGGGCGATGCGCGCGCCATTCCCTTCGTCGACGGCTACTCGACGACCGCCCTGGTCAACCGCATCCGCGCGCAGGGCCGATGAGCGCGCGCCGCCCCGCCGCCTTCCTCGACCGCGACGGCGTCATCAACATCGACCACGGCTACGTCTACCGCTGGGAAGACTTCACCTTCGTACCTGGCGCGGTGGATGGCCTCCGCCGCCTGCAGGCTGCCGGTTACGCCCTCGTCATCGTGACCAACCAGTCGGGCGTGGCGCGCGGCTACTACGACGAAGCGGCGGTGYAGCACCTGCACGACGCGCTGCGGGAGCACCTGGCGCAACAGGGCATCACGCTGGCCGCCATCGAGTACTGCCCCCACCTGCCCGACGCGCAGCTGCCCCGCTACGCGCTCGACTGCGACTGCCGCAAGCCCGCGCCCGGCATGATCCTGCGCAGCGCCGAAGCGCTGGACGTCGACCTCGCCGGCTCGCTGATGTTCGGCGACAAGCCATCGGACGTCGAAGCTGGCCTGGCKGCAGGCGTCGGGCGCTGCGTTCTTCTCGCGAAGAACGGGCAG
>NZ_JBFULE010001234.1:0-1081 GCF_056400485.1 Roseateles sp. P5_B10 | reverse complement strand
CCACATCGAAGAACCCGTCGAATCCCTGCCCATCGGCCGCATCGGCGCACAGGCCGCCAAGCAGGTCATCCTGCAGAAGATCCGTGACGCCGAGCGCGAGCAATTGCTCAACGACTTCATGTCGCGCGGCGAGAAGATCTTCGTCGGCACGGTCAAGCGCCTGGACAAGGGCGACATCATTGTCGAAAGCGGTCGCGTCGAAGGGCGCCTGAAGCGCAGCGAAATGATCTCGAAAGAGAACCTGCGCACCGGTGACCGCGTGCGCGCCGTCATCCTCGGTGTGGACCCGACCCAGCGCGGCCCGCAAATCATGCTTTCGCGCTCCAGCCCTGAGTTCATGAAGGAACTCTTCGCCCAGGAAGTGCCGGAAATCGAACAAGGCCTGCTGGAGATCAAGAGCTGCGCCCGCGACAGCGGTTCGCGCGCCAAGATCGCCGTCATCAGCCATGACCGCCGTGTCGACCCCATCGGCACCTGCGTCGGTGTGCGCGGTTCGCGCGTCAACGGCGTGACGACCGAACTTGCTGGCGAGCGCGTCGACATCGTGCTGTGGAGCGAAGACCCGGCCCAGTTCGTCATCGGCGCGCTGGCCCCGGCCAATGTGCAATCCATCGTCGTGGATGAAGAGCGCCATGCCATGGATGTCGTCGTTGACGAGGAAAACCTCGCCATCGCCATCGGCCGTGGCGGCCARAACGTGCGCCTGGCGTCCGAGCTGACCGGCTGGCGCATCAACATCATGTCGGCCGAGGAATCGGCTGCCAAGCACGAGGTCGAGGCCGAGAGCGTTCGCAAGCTCTTCGTCGAGAAGCTCGACGTCGATGCCGAGGTCGCCGACATCCTGATCGCCGAAGGCTTCACCAGCCTGGAAGAAGTCGCCTACGTGCCCATGCAGGAAATGCTGGAGATCGAGGCCTTCGACGAGGACACCGTCAACGAGCTGCGCACCCGTGCCAAGGATGCCCTGCTGACGATGGAAATCGCCCGCGAAGAGAAGGTCGAAGAGGTCTCGCAGGACTTGCGCGATCTCGAAGGCGTGACCCCTGAACTGTTGAGCAAGCTGGCCGAAGGCGGCATCAAC
>NZ_JBFULE010001233.1:0-1085 GCF_056400485.1 Roseateles sp. P5_B10 | reverse complement strand
GCCTCGGCGTTCTTCTTGATGTCGGCAATGCTCATGATCGATACCTATGAATTTGCGGGACAGACCGCCCGAGCGTCAGCAAGCAGCTCTGCCCCCAACTGACTAAGGTTTTAGACGTGCACCAACGTGCCTTCGTCCTCGCCCTGCACCACGCGACGCAGTGCGCCGGGCTTGAAGATGCTGAAAACCTTGATCGGCAGCTTCTGGTCGCGGCACAGCGCAAAGGCGGCGCCGTCCATGACCTGCAAATTGCGCGTGATGACCTCGTCGAAGCTGATGCGCGCATAGCGCGTGGCGGTCGGGTCCTTCTTCGGGTCGGCCGAGTAGACGCCGTCGACCTTGGTGGCCTTCAGCACGATCTCGGCGCCGATTTCGGCGCCACGCAGCGCCGCAGCCGTGTCGGTTGTGAAGAAGGGGTTGCCGGTACCGGCAGCGAAGACGACGATCTTGCCCTCTTCGAGGTATTGCAGCGCCTTCGGGCGCACATAGGGCTCGACGACCTGCTCAATGGCGATGGCCGACATCACGCGGGCAGTCATGCCCTCCTGGCGCATCGTGTCGGCCAGGGCCAGCGAGTTCATGACCGTGGCGAGCATGCCCATGTAGTCGGCGGTGGCGCGGTCCATGCCGACCGAGCCGCCAGCCACGCCGCGGAAGATGTTGCCGCCGCCGATGACGACGGCCACCTCGATGCCCATCTGCGTCACTTCGCGGATTTCCTGCACCATGCGGACGATGGTCGCGCGATTAATGCCATAGGCGTCGTCGCCCATCAGGGCTTCGCCGGAGAGTTTGAGCAGAATGCGCTTGTACGCGGGCATGGTGTCCTCAGGTTTGGGGGGCCTATGGTGGGCCGCAAGTTTAAAGGGCGCCAACTTGGCGCCCCTTCATTTCGTACGATTTCGCAAGCGTCTTTACTGACCCTTAGCAGCTGCCACCTGGGCAGCCACTTCGGCCGCGAAGTCGTCGACCTTCTTCTCGATGCCTTCGCCAACGACGTAGAGCGTGAAGCCCTTGACCGTGGTGTTGGCCGACTTCAGGTAGGCCGCCACGGTTTGCTTGCCGTCAGCAGCCTTCACAAAGAC
>NZ_JBFULE010001232.1:0-1088 GCF_056400485.1 Roseateles sp. P5_B10 | reverse complement strand
GCATCCGGCTGCGCGCTGACCACGCCGCGGTACTTCTTGCGGCCCTGGAAAGGTGCTTTGAGCGTGATATCGATTTCCTGGCCGGCAAAGCGCGCGTAATGCGCGGCCTTTTTTAACGGCCGATCCAGACCCGGTGAAGACACTTCGAGCCGGGAATATTCCAAACCCTCGACCTCGAGCACATACTGCAGCTGTCGGGTGACCTTTTCGCAGTCATCCACATCGATCAGCTCGCCGGCATCCGCCCCGGCGTTCAGCCTGTCAATCGTCACGCGCAGCGTTCCACCACTGGCACTGCGTTCGCAGTCCACGAGTTCGTAACCGAGTCCGGTCACGGTCGTTTCCACAGCGGTTTGCCAACTCATTCGGGGTGTGCGGTCTTCGGTCGAAAGAAAATCGAAAAAGCAAAAAAAATGGGCTGGATGAATCCGCCCACTCGTTCACCTGATATCGCGCCCCGGGGGATGTCGTCCGGGGCTCGTTGAAAGACTCTTTGCAGAGTTCTCTCATTTCTGGTGAAGCTCGGATTGTACTGTGCAAGTCCCATGCCGGCAAGCCGCTACGCCCTGCGCGTGCCAGAATCTGAGGCTGTTTGAGACCTCACAGGAGACAAGAATGGGCTTTCTCGCCGGCAAGCGGCTGCTGATCACGGGCGTGCTGTCCAACCGCTCCATCGCCTACGGCATTGCCCGGGCCTGCCACCGCGAAGGTGCCGAGTTGGCGTTCAGCTATCAGGGCGAACGTTTCAAGGACCGCATCAGCGAGTTCGCTGCCGAATTCGGCTCCAAACTCATTTACGACTGTGACGTGACCAGCGACGAGCAGATGGAGGCGTTGTTCAACCAGCTCGGCGAGGTCTGGCCGGAGTTCGACGGTTTCGTCCATTCCATCGGCTTTGCGCCTCGCGAGGCGATTGCCGGCAATTTCCTGGACGGCATGACGCGCGAGAACTTCCGCATCGCCCACGACATTTCGGCCTACAGCTTCCCCGCCATGGCCAAGCTGGCCGCCCCGCGCCTGCGCCCCGGCGCCGCCCTGCTCACACTGAGCTACCTGGGCGCCGAGYGCTACGTGCCCAACTACAACAC
>NZ_JBFULE010001231.1:0-1089 GCF_056400485.1 Roseateles sp. P5_B10 | reverse complement strand
GGCTTGGCTCGTCCAGCGACGCTGACGATTTCGCGGCCGGGCTGGCACAGGGCTACAACGGTTTCAATCTCGTCACTGCCGATCTGGCCCGCAACGCCTGGCACTGGATCAGCAACCGTGCCTCCGCGCCGCTTGAACTGCGGCCCGGCATCCACGCGCTATCGAATGCCTCGCTTGACACGCCCTGGCCCAAGACCTTGGGCCTGTCGGAAGCGCTGGCCGAGGCGCTCGACAGCTCAACCTCGGTGCAGCAACTGGCAAGCCGGCTCTTCGCCGCGCTGGCCGACGCCACGCCGGCTCCGGACGCGGCCCTGCCCGACACCGGCGTCGGCCTGGCCCGGGAGCGCCTGCTGTCGCCCCGCTTCGTGCGCATGACCGACCCCGCGCAGCCCGGCGTTGCCGTCTACGGCACTCGTTGTGCGACCGTGCTGATCCGTGAGGCCAACGGTACTACCCACGTCATCGAGCGCAGCATCACGGCCGGCGGTGACTGGCTCCCGCCCGTCCACCACGAATTGAGCCGCTGGCCCTGACCCAGGCGCCGCTCAAGCTGATATACAGGCGGGCACTGCCGCTTCTCGCTGCCCGATGAAACCCTTGCCTCGCCTGTCGACCGCCCGTTGGACCGCGCTGGCCTGCATGCTCCTGGCCGGCTTTGTCGCGGTGCGCTGGTGCCTGCAACTGGATGTCGGCAGTTTCCTGCCCGGGCTGGCCGAGATCGGCATCGTGTCGTCGGTGCTGCTGCTGCTCGGCGGCGCCACGGCCTGGGTCATGGCCGGCTGGCGCAGCGGGCAAGCGCCAAGCGCTGCTGCCAGGCGCGCCGTGCAGGGCATGGCACTGCTGATGGCCGTGTTGCCAGCCTTGATGCTCATCGAGGCCGTGGGGGGCCTGTCCCTGGGTATCGACATCACCCGCCCCGGCGTGCTGCCGACGGCGCTGAGTCCTCACCCCGGCCGCATCTCACCCAATGGCTGCGTGGCCCTGCTGCTGCTGTTCGCCTGCCTGGGCCTGCTGGCCGGCCCGCCACGAACGCTGGCCCGGCGTTTGAGCGTGGTCGGCATCATCGTCGCGGCCTGCATCGCCCTCCTT
>NZ_JBFULE010001230.1:0-1090 GCF_056400485.1 Roseateles sp. P5_B10 | reverse complement strand
GGCCCGAAGTGAGGGCTGCGAACTGGGCCGTGCCCAGGGCGTTCAGGTTGTCGCTGGCGAGGTTGGCGAGCTGGGTGCTCGTCAGCGCCTGGACCTGGCCCGWGGACAGRTTGGAGAACTGGCYGCTGSTCAGGCTGTTCAGGTCRGCSGTGCCCAGGGYGTTGACCTGKGCCGTGGTCAGGYTGTTGAYCTGGCCGCTGCTCAGSGCRCGCAGYTGGTCGCTGGTGAAGGCGTCGAGCTGGTCGGAGGACAGGTTGCGCAGGGCGCCGGTGGACAGCGACTTGATGTCGGCCGTCTCGATGGMGGCGAYCTGGGCCGTGGTCAGGCTGCCGGCCTGCGTGGAGTTCAGCGAGGCGATCTGGCCCGAGGTCAGGGCGACCATGTCGCCGGTGGTCAGACCCTTGATCTGGCTGCTGCCCAGCGAGGCGACYTGCGCCGTGGACAGSGMRCCGACGGCGTCGCTGGCCAGGGCACCGATCTGRTCGGAGSWCAGGSCATTSARGGCSGCCGTSGTGACGGCGCGCAGGTCAGCSGTYTCGAGCTTGGCCARCTGGCTGGTGGCGAGGCCACCGAACTGGCTGGAGCTCAGCGCCGCGAACTGGGCGGTGCCCAGGGCGTTGAGGTTGTCCGTGCTCAGATGGCCGAGCTGATCGGTGGTCAGCGCGCGGACCTGGGCCGTCGACAGATTGGCCATCTGGCCGGTCGTCAGCGAGTTCAGGTCGGACGTCGACAGGTTGGCGAGCTGCGGGCTGGTAGTCAGCGCATTGAGCTGGGTGGAGGACAGGGCACGCAGCTGGTCGCTCGTGAGGGCATCCAACTGGTCCGTGGACAGGTTGCGCAGCGCAGCCGTGGACAGCGACTTGACGTCAGCGGTCTCGATGGCGGCAATCTGGGCGGTAGACAGCACACCGGCCTGTGCGGAGTTGAGGGCGGCGACCTGGGCCGAGGTCAAGGCCACCATGTCACCCGTGGTCAGGCCCTTGATCTGGTCGGTGCCCAGCGAGGCGACTTGTGCCGTGGTCAGCGAGCCGACGGCGTCGCTGGCCAGGGCACCGACCTGGTCGGAAGACAGGCCGTTGAGGGCCGCGGT
>NZ_JBFULE010001229.1:0-1091 GCF_056400485.1 Roseateles sp. P5_B10 | reverse complement strand
GTCTGCAAGACCGACCAGGCTYGCCSGCGTTCAGCCGGCGCAAGACTGGGCGAGGGGCTAAATCATCCCCGACTTGACCATGATCGCCCGCAACGTCGCGAACTCGCGGTCGACGAAGGCCTCAAACTCGGGGCCGGACAGCAGTGCCGGCGTCCAGCCGTTCTTGTCGATGGACTCCGCCCAGCTCTTGCTCTTGGTGGCCGCGACGACCATGTCCGTCAGCGCCTTGCGCTGCTCGGGCGTGATGCCGGGCGGCGCGTAGACGCCGCGCCAGTTGCCGATCTCGACGTCGATGCCCAGCTCCTTGAGCGTCGGCGCATTCAGGCCCTTGATGCGGGTCGGCGCCGTGACGGCCAGCGCGCGCATCTTGCCGCTCTCGAGATAGGGCTGGAACTCGCTGAAGCCGCTGCCGCCCACCGTGACGTTGCCGCCCAGGATGGCCGCCACCGCCTCGCCGCCGCCGCGGAAGGGCACGTAGTTGATCTTGGCCGCGTCCACGCCGACGTCGCGCGCGATCATGGCCGCGGCGACATGCTCGGTCGAGCCGCGCGAGCCGCCGCCCCACTTGACGCTGCCGGCGTCCTTCTTGAGCTGCTCGACGACGTCCTTCATCGTCTTCAGCGGCGATGCGGCGTGGACGACGTAGACGTTGTATTCGCTGAGCAGCCGCGCAATCGGCGTGGCCTGGGCCAGCGTCACCGGCGGCTTGCCGGTGATGATGCCGCCCAGCATGACGGCGCCCATGACGATGAGGGAGTGCGGGTCGCCCTTGCTGGCGTTGACGAACTGCGCCAGGCCCAGGGCGCCGGCGGCGCCGCCCTTGTTCTCGAACTGCACGGAGGACGCGAGGCCCGCGTCCTGCAGTGCCTTGCCCAGCGCCCGGCCGGTGGTGTCCCAGCCGCCGCCGGGGTTGGCCGGGATCATGAGCTTCATGGGCACGCCGGCGGCGTTGGCCTGCAATGGCCAGGCGCCGGCTGCGGCCAGGGCCGCCAGGGACTTCAGGAAGGTATCGCGACGCATTGCTTGTCTCCTTGTCGTCTCGGGGCGTATCCCGCCCCGGCATGATGGCCGAGCCCCTGCGGATGAGGAAG
>NZ_JBFULE010001228.1:0-1092 GCF_056400485.1 Roseateles sp. P5_B10 | reverse complement strand
GGGTGTAGCTTAGCCTGGTAGAGCGCTACGTTCGGGACGTAGAGGCCGGAGGTTCGAATCCTCTCACCCCGACCAAGTCTTCGCCCTCGGGATGAGGGTCCGCAAATCGACCGGGCCACAGTACCGGCAACCCTGAAATCCTGACGTTATCCCTGGAATTCGTTTGCCTCGCGCCCGGCTACCGACTGGCACAATTGGCAGACTTCGCTCTTTCCGTCGTTGACGCAACTGCCTGTGGAAACCACGCTCGCCGAGCCGCTTCAGTCTTCCCTGTCGGGGGTGGCGCGCATGCTGGTGCACGCCGGCAAGCTCCAGGCCAAGGCCGCCGAAGATCTCGTCAAACAGGCGAGGGAAAAGAAGGCCAGTTTCGTCAACGCGGTGATCGCAAGCGGCCTGGTTTCGCCAGTCGATCTGGCGCACACCTTGTCCAGTGCTCTGGCCTTGCCGCTGCTGGATCTGTCGGCGATGGACCCGCAGCGCATGCCGCAGAACGTCATCGACGCGAAGCTGGCCCAGCAGTACCAGGTCGTGGCCCTGTCGCGGCGCGGCAATCGCCTTTTCGTCGGCGGCGCCGATCCCACGGATCTCGAGGTCATTGAACGCATCAAGTTCGCGACCCAGCTGCAGCCGGAATGGGTCATCGTCGAGCATGACAAGCTGGCCAAGATGCTGGCCAGCACCGGCGCAAGCGCGACGGAATCGCTGGAGAGCATCGCTGGCGGCGACTTCGACTTCGACATCGCCGAAGAGGATGCGACGCCGCAGCAGGAGGCTGCCGAACTGGCAGACGTCGAGGACGCACCCGTCGTCCGCTTCCTGCAGAAGATGCTGGTCGACGCGATCAATCTGCGCGCCTCGGACTTGCATTTCGAACCCTACGAATTCCACTACCGCGTGCGCTTTCGCGTCGACGGCGAGTTGCGCGAGATCACGCAACCGCCCATTGCGATCAAGGACAAGCTGGCCTCGCGCATCAAGGTGATTTCGCGCCTGGACATCTCCGAGAAGCGAGTGCCCCAGGACGGGCGCATGAAGCTGAAGTTCGGCAGCAAGTCCATCGATTTCCGCGTCAGTACCCTGCCCACGCTGTTC
>NZ_JBFULE010001227.1:0-1095 GCF_056400485.1 Roseateles sp. P5_B10 | reverse complement strand
CACGGAGGGCGGGGAAGGGGTGGGAGCGGGGCATTGCCAGCTCGAAGAGCTGAGCCGCCGCGCGGCTCAGCTCTGGCACTCAGCAGGCGTCCGCCGAGTAAGCTTCTTCTCTCCCGCGTACTTGTCCGCCGCCGCCTTCACCATCGGCTTGATGATCTGTGCGTCCGCCTCGTACCAATCGCTGCTGAAGCTCCACTTCGCGCCGTCCCAGGTGTGGATGCGCGCCCAGGTCGAACCCTGGTGGTCATAGCAGCTGGTGCTGATCGGGCGGATCACGCCGTTCAGGCCCAGCGAGGCCAGCTTCTTGTCGTCCAGCGCCAGGTTCTCCAGGCCCCAGCGCACTTGCTCGCCGGTCATGACCTTGCCCTTGCCGAAACGCTCCTGCGCACGCCGCACGGCCTCCACGCCGAGCGCCTGGATGACCAGGCCGCGCGTGTAGAGCACCGAGCCGACCTCGTCCTTCGGGCCCGTGCCCTGTCCCTTCTCATGCACGAGCTTGAGGATGTCCTGGATGACCTTCGGGGTCTGGCCGGAGGTGTTCAGGTTCAACGCGTTGTAGCCCTTGGCGCCCTCGCCCACGTCCTTCACATCGGGCTCGGCGCCCGACCACCAGACGCCATACATCTTGTCGCGCGGGTAGCCGGTGGCCTGGGCCTCTTTCAGCGCGGTGGAGTTCATGACGCCCCAGCCCCACAGCAGCGTGTAGTCGGGCTTTTGCTGGCGCACCTGCAGCCAGGCGCTCTTCTGCTCCACGCCGGGCGCGGTGACCGGGATCTTCACCAGCTCGAAACCATGCATCTTGCTGCGCTCTTMCAGCAGCGGGATGGGCTCCTTGCCGAAAGGGCTGTCGTGATAGACCAGGGCGATCTTCTTGCCCTTGAGCTTGTCCAGGCCGCCTTCCTTCTTGGCGATGTGCTGGATGAGGATGTCGGCCGCCGTCCAGTAGCTGCCCATCAGCGGGAAGTTCCACGCGAATACGCCGCCATCGGCCGAAGCGGACAGGCCGTAGCCCAGCGTGATCAGCGGGATCTTGTCGTTGGGCACCTTGTCGGTCAGCGCAAAGGTGATGCCGGTGGCCTGCGGGTCGAACAGCGT
>NZ_JBFULE010001226.1:0-1095 GCF_056400485.1 Roseateles sp. P5_B10 | reverse complement strand
TGCTGGTTGTGAATCTGTCGATGCTGGGCGCGCGCCCGACGGGRCTCGGTGTCTATGCCGAACGCTGTGYGAAGGCGCTGTCGGAGCGGTTTGAGATCTCGGTGGTGGCGG
This sequence comes from Roseateles sp. P5_B10, assembly GCF_056400485.1. Taxonomy (NCBI): domain Bacteria; kingdom Pseudomonadati; phylum Pseudomonadota; class Betaproteobacteria; order Burkholderiales; family Sphaerotilaceae; genus Roseateles; species Roseateles sp. P5_B10. The sequence continues at coordinate 984 of NZ_JBFULE010001226.1, read as the reverse complement.
GGCATGGTTTTGTCCCGGATGCGCCGCGGCTGGTTTCGGCTCCCGCCAGCGTGGCGATCGGCGCAAGCCGCGGGGCGGCCATCAAGCGCGCACTGTGGGCGCGCTCGGTGGAGTTGCCCGGCGCCCGGCTGTTGTACTCGCCGACGCACCACGCACTGCCTCGGGCGGCGCGCCAAGTGATCACGATTCACGACCTCATCTGCCTGCGCTTTCCCCAGCAGCATCGGATGCAGTATTGGTACTTCCGGCACCTGCTGCCGCGGGTCTTGAAGCAGTGCGCGGCGGTGTTCAYGGTGTCCGAGACCACCCGCCGCGACATTGCCGAGCACTACAAGTTCCCACTGGAACGCATCCATGTGGTGCCCAACGGAGTCGATGCGGCGCGGTTCGCGCCAGCATCGTCTGACGTCTTGCCAGCTGCTGCCCCGCCGTATTTGCTGATGGTTGGTGCACGGTATCCGCACAAGAACGTGCAGGAGGTGCTCTCCGAGTGCGCCGCGTGGTCCGACGAGTACAGGCTGGTGGTGGCGTCCTGCGGTGGCGACTACCGCAAGGCGCTCGAATCTCAGGCCGAAAGCCTCGGCCTGCGGGACCGCATCGAGTTCCTGGACTACGTGGATGACGCCCGGCTGCGCCAGCTGTATCAAGGTGCTGCCGCTTTGCTCTATCCGTCCTTTTGGGAGGGATTTGGCATCCCGCCCCTGGAGGCCCTTGCCAGCGGCACCCACGTCATCGCGGCTGACATCCCGGTGCTTCGCGAGGTGCTGGGCGATGCGGCCCAGTTCGTGCAGCTGGGATCTTCGGCATCGTGGCAGGCGGCCTTTGCGGGTCTAAAAGATGCATGTGCTGGTGCAGCACGCAAGCGCGCGGCAGCAGCCATCCTCGAGACGTTCACGTGGGAACGCTCGGCCGAGGCGTTGCAGTCGGCCTTGCTGTACGTCGATGCCACGCTGCAGTTCAAGCAGCGTCGTTGAGTTCAGAACC
>NZ_JBFULE010001225.1:0-1100 GCF_056400485.1 Roseateles sp. P5_B10 | reverse complement strand
GCGCGGACTTCCGCTACCGCATCTTCAACAACACCGGCAACGAGGTGGAGCATTGCGGCAACGGCTCGCGCTGCTTCGTGCGCTACGTCGTCGATGTCGGGCTGACGGACAAGCGTGAGATCCGCGTCGACACCATGAACCGCCGCCTGCTGCTGAAGCTGCAGGACGATGGCCGTGTCACGGTGGACATGGGCGCGCCGGTGTTCGAGCACGCCGCCCTGCCATTCGATGCGAGCGGGCTCAAGCCCCATCTCGTGAACGGCTTCGAGCTCTGGCCCGTCGAGGGCGTGGAACTGGCCGTGCTGTCGATGGGCAACCCGCATGCGGTGCAGCGCGTTGACGATGTCGAGACGGCGCCGGTGCTGACTCAGGGCCCGCTGATCGAACACCATGCGCGCTTTGCCAAACGCGTCAACGCCGGCTTCATGCAGATCCTGAGCCGCGACCGCATCAAGCTGCGCGTTTTCGAGCGCGACGCTGGCGAGACGCTGGCCTGTGGCACGGGCGCCTGCGCGGCCGTCGTCGCCGGCATCCGCGCCGGCTGGCTGGACGAGGCCGTGGAAGTGCAGACGCGCGGCGGCCTGCTGCGCATCGAATGGGCGGGTGGACAGAACCCGGTGCTGATGACCGGCCCCGCAGTGAAAGTTTTTGACGGAGAGATCACGCTGTGAGTTCCAACCCGGCCGCTGACGCGGTGCAAGGCATCACCGAAACCGACATCGCCAACTACCTGGCGTCCACGCCCGGTTTCTTCGAACGCCACGCGGCGATGCTCGCCAGCGTGCAGCTGCAGCACCCGCATGGCGCACGCGCCGTGTCGCTGCAGGAGCGCCAGGCCGAGATGCTGCGCGACAAGATCAAGGGCCTGGAAATGCGCATCATCGACATGATCCGCAACGGCCAGGACAACGTCACCATCGCCGACCGCCTGCACCGCTGGACGCTGGCCGTCATGCGCGCGGTGGGCACGCCGGAGCTGCCCCATGCGCTGCTGGCCGAGCTGCGCCACCAGTTCATGATCCCGCAAGCCGGCCTGCGCTTGTGGGGCGTCGCTCCCGAGCATGAGGCCTCGGAGTTCGCCGCCTCGGTCAGCCCCGACG
>NZ_JBFULE010001224.1:0-1109 GCF_056400485.1 Roseateles sp. P5_B10 | reverse complement strand
GGCACTTTCAGCCCAAACTAGCCAAACCGCAGGGAAGCCCGCTACAATCGCGGGTTTTCCGCCCAGACACCCCCGGAAAGTGCGCCGACCAGCGATTGACATCGTCGGCGTGGCTCCCGACCTAGCCAAGAGGTTCCCATGAAAGACGGCATTCACCCCAACTACCGCGACGTCGTGTTCGTCGACCAGTCCAACGGTTTCCAGTTCGTGACGCGTTCCACCGTCCAGACCAAGGAAATGATCGAGCTGGACGGCAAGAAGCTGCCGCTGGTGAAGCTGGAAACCACCAGCGAGTCRCACCCCTTCTACACGGGTACGCAAAAGAGCATCGACAACCTCGGTGGCCGCGTCGAGAAGTTCCGCAACAAGTTCTCGCACCTCAAGAAGTAATCGGCTTGGCGGCGTTTCGCCGCGCCAACGACCAAAGGGCAGCTCAGGCTGCCCTTTTGTTTTGCTGCGGCATTCGCGCTGCCCTTTTCTCATTTGGCAGCATGGGCTGCCATTTTTCATTTTTGACCGCCGTTTGACGGCATCATGCCGGCCGGTTTCATCGAACTTAAGCGCGTGAATCTCCCCACCCCTGCCATCGTCGCCGAGCGCGGCGTCGAGCGCCTGCCGCGCCTGGCCCTGCTGCTGCTGTGCGCGGCATATGTGCTGCCCGGCCTGTTCGGCCGCGACCCCTGGCGCAATGCCGACTTGAGCAGCTTCGGTTTCATGGCCAGCATCGCCCAGGGCCACGCGCCCTGGTGGCAGCCGGCGATCGCCGGCATTCCGGCCGAGGGCGGCCCCTTGCCCTACTGGCTGGGCGCGCTGGCCATCAAGGCCCTGCCCTTCCTGGACGCACCGGTCGCCGCCCGCCTGCCTTATGCCTTTGTGCTGGTCGGCGTGTTGGTGGCGGTCTGGTACACCTGCTTTCATCTCGCCCGCACGGAGGCTGCCCAACCGGTGGCCTTTGCCTTCGGCGGCGAAGCACAGGCCGTCGACTACGCCCGGGCCTTGGCCGATGGTGCCCTGCTTGCGCTGATGGCGTCGCTCGGCCTGCTGCAGCTCGGCCATGAGACGACGCCCGAGCTGATGCAATTGCTGGCTGTCTCGGTCTACCTTTACGG
>NZ_JBFULE010001223.1:0-1111 GCF_056400485.1 Roseateles sp. P5_B10 | reverse complement strand
GGCCAGTTGTTCGCACAGCTTGCGCTGGCCCAAAGCGGCGTCGAACTGCCAGCTCGGCCGGTTCGTGACCGGGAAGCGCGCCTTCATGACGCCCGACGGCTGCTGCTCGCGGTTCACCAGCACCTCGGCCGGCGACAGGCGGGCCAGCCAGGCGGGCAGCTCCACGTCGCTGCATTCGGCCAGGCCGATCTCGCCCTGGGTCAGGGACAGCCATGCCAGGCCATGGCGGCGGCCGTGGCCGGAGACGGCCAGCAGCACGGCGTCCTGCTTGTCGGCCAGCAACTCGGTGTCGGTGATGGTGCCGGGCGTGACGACGCGCACGACCTTGCGCTCCACAGGCCCCTTACTCGCGCCGACCTCGCCGACCTGTTCGGCAATCGCCACGGCCTCGCCCAGCTTGATCAGCTTGGCGAGATAACTCTCCAGCGCGTGCACCGGCACGCCGGCCATGACGATGGGCTGCCCCGCGCTCTGGCCGCGCTGCGTCAGCGTGATGTCCAGCAGTGCGTTGCACTTGCGCGCGTCATCAAAGAAGACTTCGTAGAAATCGCCCATCCGGTACAGCAGCAGCGTGTCCGGGAAGTCGGCTTTCAGGCCCAGGTACTGGGCCATCATGGGCGTGTGGGCGCTGAAGTCAGCGGGCTGGGTCATCGGCGTCGAGCAAATAACAAAGCCCCCCGGCGGAGGGCTTCAGAATGGGCGACAGTTTACGCGGCGGCCAAGTAGGCTGGCCCGTCGGTTGAGCGGCCGACGGCCACGGAGCCTTCGCTGTGCTCCTGGCTTACCGACGAGGCGCGCCGGCTGCCAACCTCCGTCTGGACAAGGGCGAACCGCTGGAGCGCTGGAATAGGCCTTCGCGACGGACAAAGCGCCATCAGTCACCCACGGAACGAGCGCTGGCGAACGATGCCTACCGATATGTTTTATGTTGCTGTGGCGGTGTATTTGGTGCTATGAATACCCGTCCCACCAGGGTGGGCCCCGGATCCTGCACAACAACACATGGAGACCGCCATGAAGACAGGACGTTGGAGGGTGGGCTTTGTGGCCTTGGCCACTGCGGCTGTGGGCGTGCAGGCGCAGCAGGCGGGGAGCGTGCAGCTCTTTGGCC
>NZ_JBFULE010001222.1:0-1112 GCF_056400485.1 Roseateles sp. P5_B10 | reverse complement strand
CTCCTGGATAACGATCTCGCGCTCGGTGCCGGCGAACATCACGCCGCCGAGGTTGGTGTACTCGCCTTCGGTGTTCTCGCGCACGACGACGTAGTCGATGTCACCGACCTTGCACCCCGCCAGCGGGCATGGCGCGCCCTCGAACAGCCGCACCGGCCGCAGGTTGATGTATTGGTCGAACTCGCGCCGGAACTTCAGCAGAGAGCCCCACAGCGAGACGTTGTCGGGCACGGTCGCCGGCCAGCCGACGGCGCCGAAATAGACGGCGTCAACGCCGGCGAGCTGCTGCTTCCAGTCGTCCGGCATCATCTGGCCGTGCTGCGCGTACCAGTCGCAGCTGGCCCAGTCGAACTCGCGCAGTTCGAGGGCGAAACCGAAGCGATCGGCTGCGGCCCTCAGCACGCGCAGGCCCTCGGGCATCACTTCCTTGCCGATGCCGTCGCCGGCGATGGCGGCGATTCGGAACGTGTTCATCATGGGTTTTCCTTCGTCGTTGTCAGGCGACCAGCACGGGCCGCGGCGAGTCGAGTTCTTCAAGCCAGCCGCGCCGCAGTTCGGGCACGGCTCGCGCGAGCTGCTCGTAGTAGGGGTGGTGCGGCCCGCGGTCGTAGTCGGCCCGCGCCACCTGGGCTAGCTTGCAGCCATGCCGCATGACGACGATCTCGTCGCAGACCGCGCGGACCGTGTGCAGGTCATGGCTGATGAACAGGATGGACAAGCCCAGCTCGCGGCGCAGCTCGGCGATCAGGTCGAGCACGGCAGCGCCGACGACGGTGTCCAGCGCCGAGGTGACCTCGTCGCACAGCAGCAGCTCAGGCTCGGCGGCCAGCGCCCGCGCCAGGTTGACACGCTGCTTCTGGCCGCCCGACAGCCCGCCGGGCAGGCGGCCAGCGACGTTGGCCGGCAGCTTCACCAGGTCCAGCAGCTCGGCGATGCGGCGCTGCAGGGCAGCACCTTTCATGCCGCGGTAGAACTGCAGCGGCCGCGCGAGGATGCTTTCGATGGTCTGCGACGGGTTCAGCGCCGTGTCGGCCGACTGGAAGACGATCTGGATGCGGCGCGACGGGTTCAGCGCCGTGTCGGCCGACTGGAAGACGATCTGGATGCGGCGC
>NZ_JBFULE010001221.1:0-1125 GCF_056400485.1 Roseateles sp. P5_B10 | reverse complement strand
GTGCCCCACTCCCGCTCGTACACCAGATAGACCGGCACGCTGCCAGGACGAAAGCGCGGCGACGGGATCTCGGTCTTGAAGTCGAGCCCGTAGTGCGTGCCGATGGCGGTCCCGTCGATGCCGCCATCCTCGCGCAGCGTTGCACTGAGGAAGACGGCGCCGTCGCCAATGTCGGCGTCGGGCATGCGCAGGTCGATCGCTTCATACGCCCCGCCCTTGCCTGCAGCCGGCGCCCAGGCCTCAATGGCGGCTGTGTCGGCATCCGGGTCCCGCACCAGGGTGACGCCGAGGAGGCTTGAGACCTTGGCGGGATCCAGCGCTGGCTCGGCCACCAACTGGTCAATCATTGCGAAGAGGGTCAGGTCGCTCATGGGCTGGCGCTCCGAAAGGGGTGCGGGCTTCAAAGATCAGGGGAAGAGGGTCACGCCGCTCAAGTCAGCGTAGTCGAGCTGCTTGGCCGGCTCGGACGCATGGGCACTGTTCCAGGTGTCGATATGGCCGCGGCCATAGTAGGTCTTGTAGTCTTCATGGGTCGTGCTGGTGATGAGGTCGCCAAACTCCTTGGCCATCTCCTGGCGCGCCATGGCCTCGTCGATGTCGCCTTTTTCCAGCTTGTCGTAGATGGCCATGAACTTGCCGGAGGCGTCGGCCGGCACCTCGCTCACCACGCCCTCGGCCGCATGCTCCTTGGCGGCCCGGCAGGCCACGAGCTGGGCTTCGCCTTCGTCGATGAAGTCCACCTCGGTGGCCTTGCGCACATATTCCAGCCCGTCCGCCACGCTGTTCAGCGTGGGCTTGGGCGGCGGCGTGAACAGCGCGTGGCCGGTCTCGTGCGCCAGCCCACCCAGGGCCTCGTCGAGCGGGTCGCTGGGGTCGATGGCGATGGTCTTGTTGACCTTGTCGCAGTAGCTACCCCCGCCCGGCTCGTTGAGCTTGATGACCCATTTGTCCTGCTGCAGCTTGACGATATTGGTCTTGAGCGTGGGCGACTGGGCCAGCTTCTCGTTGATCCCCTTGAGCCCCTTCTTGATGGTCTTGCTGCCCTTGGGAACTTTCTCCAGCGGCGTTTCGGCGAGCTGGTTGGTCTTGTCGACCACGGTCTGGGCCAACTTCTTCAGCTCGCTG
>NZ_JBFULE010001220.1:0-1126 GCF_056400485.1 Roseateles sp. P5_B10 | reverse complement strand
GCGCCTGGGCTGGCTCGGCCAGGAAGGGCGTGCTGGCCACCAGCGCACAGGCCAGGGCCGTTGCCGAGAAATGCTTGGCGTGCTTCATTGCGCGCTCCTGTTGATTGGGGAGCCCCAGCCTAGGCGCCACCGCAGTGCAGCAAACATCGGCCTGCTGCCTGCTCACGGGTAGGCCCATACCTACAGCCCCTTCCATGCGACTGGGTTCGTGATCCCCTGCGCCGCCCGCCGGCGCGGCGGCCTGAAACGAATGAAACAAACGCCCGGCCCTGCGCAGCCTGCTTGAAACACGGGCACCGGAGGATGCCGCCACACACCGGAGATCGCCATGACCGAGCCCCACGCCACCCCCGTCGTCTGCCTGCACTCCAGCGCCGCCAGCGGCAAGCAATGGCGCCGCCTCGTTGCCCAGAGTGGTGACGCCTGGCAGTGGCACACGCCCGATCTCTACGGCCATGGCGGCCGGCCCGACTGGCCGGAGCTGATGCCCAGCCAGTTGTCCGTCGAAGCCAACGGCGTGCTGGCCGGCTTGCCGTTCGCAACCAACCAGGGCTTTCATCTCGTCGGCCACAGCTATGGAGGTGCCGTCGCCCTGCAGATGGCCCTGCAGCAGCCGCAGCGCGTGCTGTCGCTGACCTTGTACGAACCCGTGGCCTTCGGCGTGCTGCCAGCCCTGGGTCCGAATGAGCCGGAGTGGGAGGAAATCAGCGGGATCGCTGCCACGCTGAGTGCCGCACTCGACCGCAGCGACGATTTCGGCGCCGCGCGCGGTTTCTGCGCCTATTGGCAAGGTCGCGACGTCTGGCCCGAGATGGACATCGCCGCACAGCTGCGTATCGCCGAAGCCATGCCGACGGTGCGCCGCCATTTCGAGGCCCTGTTCGCCGCGCAATGGAGCGACAGCCTGCTGGACCTGCTGCGCATGCCGGTGCAACTGATCTGCGGCGGCGCCACCCGCGCCAGCGCCCGCCGCGTGGCGCAGAGCCTGTCAGTGCGCCTGCCGCTGGTGAAGCTGCAGATGCTGGAAGGCGCCGGCCACATGGCGCCGATTGCCGAGGCGGGGCGGGTCAATGCGCTGATCCTGGAGAGCCTGGGGGCGATGCAGCGGGTACCAGCAGGTTGACTC
>NZ_JBFULE010001219.1:0-1127 GCF_056400485.1 Roseateles sp. P5_B10 | reverse complement strand
GCTTGAGCCAGCGGGTGATGTCGTGGCTGAAGCGGTTGAACCCGCCCTGGTGGACGGGCCCGGCGACGTTGCCGTTGACCTTGACGAGGGTGTCCGTCATCACCGCATCGAAGACCACCCGCACCGTGCGGCCCTGCCACTCGGCCGGTACCGTGAAGCGGCGCCGGTAGGTCGCCTTGTCCGCCGCCCGCGGGCCCTTGTCGTAGCCGTACTGGTAGTGGCCGAAGCCTTGCTGTTGCCAGTTGGACGGCACCTTGATGCGTGCCTGCTCGCCCGCGCGCTGCCCGCCGTCGATGACGAAGTCCCAGTCCAGCGCGTCATCCGGGCCGGTGCCCGACAGCATCAGCGTCTCGGTGCGCGGCGCGTCCGCGGCCAGCGCCAGCGGCGCCAGTAGGCCGCAGACGAGCAGGCCGGCCAGCCACTTCAGTGCTGCAAGCATGACGTTCACCGGGTGTACTTGCGCCTACTCGATGACGAGCAGCGTCACACCCTGCCGTGGCAGCGTGAAGCTCAGCGTCGCACTGCCATTGGCCACCGCCAACGCCGGCAGCGCGGCCGGCGCCATCACCGAGGCGGCTTCCAGCTGGGCGTACTGCTTCGCGTCCGGCGCCTGAGGCGCGCCCATCGCCTGCCAGGCCGTGAATGCGTTCGCGTGGGCCTTGTCGACGCGCCACTGCGTCACCGTGCGCGTGGCCTGCCCGCCCAGGCCCGCCAGCTTCAAGCTGACCGCCGCATCCGGGCCGCTGGCATCGTCGTCGTCGTGATAGTGCCAGGTCATCACCGCAAGCTTGCCGTCGGGTGTGCGGGTGGCCAGCACGCCCACATCCGGGCGGCCACGGACCCCGTTCGCCAGGATGTCCTCCAGTGCCACTTCGGCGTCGCTGGTGGCGCGCAACTGCGTCGGCCCCAGCTTGGCGAACATGCGGAAGATGTTGAGGACCGGCAGGTCGACACCGTTCGTCGCCAGTTGGCGATAGCCCGCAAACCAGGGCTGGTCTTCAAACGTGAAGGCCCAGGTCAGCGCGCCTTCCAGGTTCACCTGGTGCCGGTCGGCGAGTTGCCAGATCCGCTTGTAGCTGGCCGCCGTGTAGCTGGAATACATGGTGCCGTTGCGGTAGGCGTTCTGC
>NZ_JBFULE010001218.1:0-1128 GCF_056400485.1 Roseateles sp. P5_B10 | reverse complement strand
ACAGCGTCAGGCCTATCGAACGACTCATGATCTACAGCTATCCGGAAAGTCTGAGCCGCATTCATTCGGTTTACCCTCGGAAGTCAAGAGGTAACAAGATGCTTACGCGGCTTCGACGAACTTGTGGCGCTCATACAGGAATTCGAGCACGCGCTTGCGGCAGTCGAGATAGACCGGGTTACTCGCCAGTTCGAGACGCTGGCGCGGCCGCGGCAGTGGCACGTCGAGCACTTCGCCGATGGTCGCTGATGGCCCGTTGGTCATCATCACGATACGATCCGACAGCAGCACGGCTTCGTCCACGTCATGGGTGATCATGACGATGGTGTTGCCGAGCTTCTGATGCAGCGCCATGACCGAGTCCTGCAAAAGAGCGCGGGTCAGTGCGTCGAGCGCACCGAACGGTTCGTCCAGCAACAGCACCTTGGGCTCCATCGCGAGCGCACGGGCAATGCCGACGCGCTGCTTCATGCCGCCGGAGATTTCCGAGGGGCGCTTGTCCTTGGCATGCGTCATCTGCACGAGATTAAGATTGTGCATCGTCCATTCGTCGCGCTCGGCGCGGGACTTGGTCTTGGCAAATACCTTGTCCACGCCAAGACGGACGTTCTGATAAACCGTCAGCCACGGCAGCAGACTGTGGTTCTGGAACACGACGGCGCGATCAGGGCCGGGCGAATTGACTTCGCGATCCTCAAGGATCACGCCGCCGATCGTTGCACGTGTCAGGCCTGCGATGATGTTGAGCATCGTCGACTTGCCGCAACCGGAATGGCCGATAATGGAGACGTATTCACCCTTGCCGAGGTTTAGGTTGATGTCCTTCAACACCTCGGACGAAACCTTGCCGCGGGTGAACACCTTGTCGACGTGATCAAGCTTCAGATATGCCTTCATGATATCTCTCCTTAGCTGACCCAGGTGTTAGCTGACTGAAGTGCCGTGGGTGATGAGCTTGCCGAGGGCGGCGATCAGGCGATCGAGCACGAAGCCGACGATGCCGACATAGAACAGCGCCAGAATGATCTCGCTCATATGCGAGGAATTCCATGCGTCCCAGATGAAGAAGCCGATGCCGACGCCCCCGATCAGCATTTCAGCCGCGATGATGGCGAGCCATGACAGGCC
>NZ_JBFULE010001217.1:0-1138 GCF_056400485.1 Roseateles sp. P5_B10 | reverse complement strand
CGACAACTGGCTCCACACCGGCCTGACCTCAATCGTGGCAACTGCAGCCATCGGGTGTTTGGCTGCGACCTCGACGGCGATGTCCAGACTGGCGCATTGGATGAGTTCATACGCGCACATTTGTTCGCGCGAGCGCGAGAACGGCCCTGAAGAGGGGCTGATCCTTCCATCCCTCACGCGCACGGTGACAGCCTCAGAGGCTGGCCGCAGTGGGTTGCCCTGGACTCGAATACCGCGAGCCTCCATCGACTTGATCCAGTCCATGATCTCCGCAACGAGGCGCTCCGTAGGTGCAAACCCGTCGTCGTGGGCGATGATGAGCAGATAGTTCATGCGTCTCTCTCAGAAGCGGCAGGGCAAAGGCGCCCTTCGACACGACGAACAAAGGRCTGAGCAATCGACACCAAGACCTCCCAGGCGACGAAACAGCCGCCCGGGCCAGGAGGCGACAATCCGGGGCTTTCCCCACAGCAAGGATTTCCCATGAACACCACGCCCACCGGCCTGCAGTTTGACGACACCGTCGAAGGCGATGGCAAGCAGGCAGCGGCCGGCCATGACGTCACCGTCCACTACACCGGCTGGCTCTGGGTCGACGGCGCCAAGACCGACAAGTTCGACTCCAGCAAGGACCGCGGCGACCCCTTCGAGTTCGAACTCGGCGCCGGCATGGTCATCCGCGGCTGGGACGAGGGCGTGCAGGGCATGAAGATCGGTGGCAAGCGCACGCTGATCATCCCGGCCGAACTGGGTTACGGCGCGCGTGGCGCCGGCGGCGTCATCCCGCCGAATGCGACGCTGTGCTTCGAGGTCGAGCTGCTGGGCCTCGCCGGCGGCCCCGAACATGTCGAGCTGAACCTGCACACCACCTCCAGCGGCCTGCAGTACGAGGACCGCGTGGTGGGCGACGGCGCCGAAGCCGCCAAGGGCCAGCGCGTGTCGGTGCACTACACCGGCTGGCTCTACAAGGACGGCATGCGTGGCAAGAAGTTTGATTCCAGCAAGGACCGCGGCCAGCCCTTCAAGTTCCGCCTCGGCRGCGGCGAAGTCATCCAGGGCTGGGACGAAGGCGTGCAGGGCATGAAGGTCGGCGGCACGCGCATGCTGGTGCTGCCGCCGGAGCTGGGCTATGGTGCCC
>NZ_JBFULE010001216.1:0-1139 GCF_056400485.1 Roseateles sp. P5_B10 | reverse complement strand
CTGAAAGCGCTGATCCGCTCGCCCGAGGAGCAGACGCTGTTCGATGAAGTCGGCAAGGCACGCAAGATCTACATCGACTCGCGCGACACGATCGTCAAGCTCAAGAAGGACGGCCAGGCCGAGGCGGCCGACAAGCTGCTGACCGATGTCTTCGTGCCCGGCTCCAAGGTGTATCTGGCCAAGATGCAGGACTTCCTGGACTACCAGCGCAAGGCCATCGACCAGACCGCGGCCGGCATCGACGCCGCCAACAGCAACGGCCGCCTGCTGCTGCTGGGTTTCGGCCTCGCCATGCTGGGCCTGGGCGTGGCCGCTGCCTGGAGCATCACGCGCAGCATCACGCTGCCGCTGGCGGCAGCCAACGAATTGGCCGAGCGCGTGGCGGACGGCAACCTGATGCGCTCGGGCGCGGGGCAGATCGCGAGTTCCGACGAAATCGGCAAGCTGCAGACGACGCTGCGACGCATGCGCGAAACGCTGGCGCAGACGATTGGCAGCATCCGCGATTCGGCCGAATCCATCGGCACCGCGTCGGCCGAGATCGCCAGTGGCAACCAGGACCTGAGCGCCCGCACAGAAAAGGCAGCCTCCAGCCTGGAGCAGACGGCCAGTGCGATGGAGGAGCTGACCGGCACAGTGCAGCAGTCGGCGGCGTCAGCCGGCCAGGCGAACACGCTGGCGGTCTCGGCCGCCAACGTGGCTCAGCGCGGCGGCGAGGTGGTCGGCCAGGTCGTGCACACCATGGACGAGATCAATGCCAGCTCGCGCAAGATCGCCGACATCATCGGCGTCATCGACGGCATCGCCTTCCAGACCAACATCCTGGCGCTGAACGCGGCCGTCGAGGCGGCGCGAGCCGGTGAACAGGGGCGCGGCTTTGCGGTTGTCGCCAGCGAAGTGCGCTCGCTGGCCGGCCGCTCGGCGGATGCGGCCAAGGAGATCAAGAGCCTGATCGGCAGCAGTGTCGAGCGCGTGGAAGCGGGCTCGCGGCTGGTGGCCGAGGCGGGCAAGACGATGGGTGAACTCGTGGGCGCCGTGCAACGCGTCAAGGACATCATGGGCGAGATCACGACCGCCACGGCCGAGCAGTCTGACGGCATCGCCCAGGTCAATATCGCGATTGCCCAGCTCGACCAGGT
>NZ_JBFULE010001215.1:0-1142 GCF_056400485.1 Roseateles sp. P5_B10 | reverse complement strand
TGACAGCCCGGTCACCACAAGCCCGGGGGCCTGGGCCTGGACAACCGGCGAAGGCCAGCAGGTGCGCCTCAGTACACAAGGCCGGGCGCTCAAGGTGTCGGTCACCGGGCAGCACGGCACGCGCTGGCAGGCGTCCATGCCAGAAGTCTCGTCAGGAACCTGGATCGTGCCGGATGGGCAGGGCATGGCCTTCGGCGTCAACGATGCCTACTGGCGCTCTGTCTTCAACCGCCCGCAGTGCTTCGGCGGCACCACCCTGCTGTCCTTCCCGGCGTGGACCCACCTCACAGGCACGCGGGCCGTCACCTACGCGCTGGACGACGGCTTTCAGTCCGAGCTTTGCCTGCAGAACTCGAACGGGCTGCAGGCCAGCCTGAAGCATGACTTCGCCGACGGTGCCAGCACGCTGGACCTGATGATCGAGCTCGGTGCACCCAACCCGCTCGCACCGGCGCTGTTCTACAGAGACTACCTGCGGCAGCAGGGTCGGTTGCGATCCTTTGCCGACAAGCAGGTGCCTGAACTGGACCGCCTGTTTGGCGCCCCGCATCTGTACGTCTGGGGCGATGGCCGCGATCTCGCTTTCCTGGATGACTTGAAGGCGCTGGGCATCGCCAAGCTCGTGATCAGCTATGACCAGGACCCGAAGACGCACAAGCACCTGGTCCGGCCGGCCTACCTGAAGAAGGCCCATGGCCTGGGCTACCTGGCGGGGCCCTACGACGCCTTCGACAACGGCCAGCCTGACGACACTGCAGACATGCCGGCCGCGGTCTGGGGCCCTGGGCTCTACCCGTCGGGCTGCCTGCGCGACAAGCAGGGCGCCGTCGTGCCGGGCTTCGCCAGCCGAGGGTGCCAGATGTCCAGCGAAGCCATCGCACGGCACCCGGCAGGCTTTGTCCCGGCGCAGCGCTACGAGGGGCATATCCGTGACGGTGCAAGCCAGGTCTTCATCGACGTGGACGGCTTCGGCAACTTCTACGACGACTTCAGCCCCGAGCACCGCATGACCAAGGTGCAGGACCGCCGCAACATCCTGGCCCGCCTGAAACTGGGCATGCGCAAGTTCGGCCTGGTGCTGGGCTCGGAGAACGTGACCGCCTGGAGCGCCGACGTCACGCATTACTCGCACGGCACGGGGC
>NZ_JBFULE010001214.1:0-1148 GCF_056400485.1 Roseateles sp. P5_B10 | reverse complement strand
GGCCGACACCCCCGCGATATCTTCCTGGCCCGGCGAGACGGCCTACGTGCTTCAGAGGTCGCGCCGTTCGTGCGATGGCATCGCCATCTGGGACTCGCGATGTGGCTGCATGTTCGGCTACCTGCCCGGCTGGAGCGGCGTCGCATCGGCGCTGCAGCCAGACCGGACGTCAGGCCGCAGCGGGCGCCAGTGCGCGACGGCACGCCCTGGCTGCTGGGCAGCCTCGAGGCCCTCATCAACCGCCTGGCCGTGCCCCGCGAACGCCATGGCGCCTGGAGCGCCTACACCGGCAACCGGGACCACTATGCGGAGGCCGAGCTGGCTGCCAAGCGCGCAGCCGTGCAGGCAGTTGCCGGCGGCCGCCGTCACGGTCGGGCACTCGACATCGGCGCCAACAACGGTGAGTTTGCCGAGCTGCTGGCACCCCATTGCGACGAAGTCGTTGCTCTCGACGAGGATCTGGACGCCCTCGACGAGCTCTATCGGCGCGCACCAGCGCCCAACGTGCTTTGCCTGCATGCCAACATCGCACGGGAGACGCCGCCCACGGGTTGGCGTCTCGGCGAGTCGCGCGGCCTGTCACAGCGCTTCGAACGTCGCTTTGATTTGATATTGATGCTGGCCGTCGTACATCACCTCATCGTCACGGAGCGACTGCCACTGGCTCAGCTGTTCGAGACCCTGGCGGGCTGGTGCACAGGCACGCTACTCATTGAATTCGTCTCCCGCGATGACCCTCGGTTCATCGAGATTGCCGGCCCCAACATGTCGCTCTACACGGACTGGTCACTGACGGGTTTCCTGGCCGCAGCGGAGCCCTGGTTCGTGTCGGAAAAGCAGACGACGCTGTCGCCGCATCGGCAGCTGCTGCAGTTGAAGCGCCGATGAGCATCGGCAGCGCCTGGCGCTACGCATGGATCAGCGGGTGTGCGCTGATCGCGATCGCGCTCAGCGGCGTCATCCTGCAGAGCCAGCACTCCCTCTACCTGGCCTTTCGGCCCGCGGTCTTCCTGGAGCAGGGCTGGGCCCTGCTGGCGGGCATCGCCGGCATGGCCTTGGCGGGGGCCTGTCTTGACCATGGCCGCGACACGCGCGTGGCCCGGCTCGCGCGTACCGTGCTGCTGAGCCTGGTCTTCGTGGCCATGTTC
>NZ_JBFULE010001213.1:0-1152 GCF_056400485.1 Roseateles sp. P5_B10 | reverse complement strand
GGGTGAAGCCAAGGCGGTCAGGTCGATCAAGGTGGATGGCGCGGATGTCGCCGTCGACATCGAACTGGGTTACCCGGCTGCCAGCCAGCACGCGGCCCTGCGCGCGGCTGTCATCGCCGCGGCCAAGGGGCTGGCGGGCGTCGGCAATGTCAGCGTCGCCATCACCACCCAGGTCGTCGCTCACGCGGTGCAGCGCGGCGTGCAGCTGCTGCCGGGCGTGAAGAACATCATCGCCGTCGCCTCCGGCAAGGGCGGCGTGGGCAAGAGCACGACGGCCGCCAACCTGGCCCTGGCCCTGCATGCCGAAGGCGCCCGCGTGGGCGTACTGGACGCCGACGTTTACGGCCCCAGCCAGCCGCTGATGCTGGGCGCCAGCGGCCGGCCCGAGTCGCTGGACGGCCAGAACATGGAGCCCCACATCGCCCACGGCCTGCAGGTCAACTCCATCGGCTTTCTCGTCGAGGACGACCAGGCCATGATCTGGCGCGGCCCCATGGCCACGCAGGCGCTGGAGCAACTGCTGCGCCAGACGCGCTGGCAGGAGCTGGACTACCTCGTCATCGACCTGCCGCCGGGCACCGGCGACATCCAGCTGACCCTGTCGCAGCGCGTGCCCGTCACCGGCGCCGTCATCGTCACCACGCCGCAGGACATCGCGCTGATCGACGCCAAGAAGGGGCTGAAGATGTTCGAGAAGGTGGGCATCCCCATCCTCGGCATCGTCGAGAACATGGCCGTGCATATCTGCTCCAACTGCGGCCATGCCGAACATATCTTCGGCGCCGACGGCGGCCAGAAGATGGCGGCCCAGTACGGCACCGAGCTGCTGGCCTCCCTGCCGCTGGCCATGAGCATCCGCGCCCAGGCCGATTCGGGCACGCCCACGGTGGCTGCCGAGCCGGACGGTGAGGTAGCGAATCTTTACAAGGCGCTGGCCCGCAAGGTCGCGGCCAAGATCGCCGCCCAAGGCAAGGACTACTCGGCCAAGTTCCCGAGCATCTCGATTTCCAAATCGACCTGAGGCGGCGTATGTCGTTCGCAAAGGTGAAATTGCTTCTCGCTGCCGTGACAGCAGCATTTCTGGCGATTGGCAGCTTTCAGCACCTCGTGTCGCCTGGTTTGAGATGGATGGCCATTGCTGCTTCCGTGCTG
>NZ_JBFULE010001212.1:0-1152 GCF_056400485.1 Roseateles sp. P5_B10 | reverse complement strand
CCTTCGTAGATCTGCACGCTGGTGGCCGTCTTGCCGCTGTTGCTGGCATAACCGACGCTCAAGGACAGCGTGCCGCTGTTGGTGAAGCGCTCACCCATGACGTGGCCATTGGCGGTCAGCGCGATCTGCGCCGTCTTGTCCATCGTCGCGAAGACGCGGCGGGCCTTGATGGCATCGATGAAACTGGCCTTGCTGAGCGCCGTGCCATTCGGGATCAGCACGCCGGTGCGGTTGGTGTACGACTTGCCCCAGTTGGCGCAGTGGTTGTCCTGGTTGCTGGCGGGCGCCACGTGAAAGCCGCGCTCCAGCATCTTGTTGAAGGCGTCTTCAAAGTTGCTGAGGCCCGTCTCGGTCTCGGTCGTGTTGGACGAGAACGCCGAGCTGTTCAGGATCTCGCTCAGCACCATGACCTCGTCGCCATCGGCGCTGTAGCCCAGCGCCGTGCCGCCGACAAGGAACTGGCCGGTCGTGTCGGGATGGTTGAACTGGCCGACAAGGCCGAGCTGGCGCATCGTCGCGTACAAGGCCGCGTAGTCGCTCTTGGCCGTGAAGCGGTCGCCGAAGAGCTGGTTGCTGCTGTTGTATTCCCAGGCGAACAACTCGGTGCTGTTGAAGATGTTCATGTGGCCGCCATTGCTGATGACGCCCCACTCCATGCCGTAGATCGCGAGGTAGTTCGATGTCGTCGCGGCGGTGGCGGCGGACAGGCCGGCCTGGTAGCGGCTCTTGGCGGTGGCGGCGCTGCCGCTGGCGTTGGTGCTCGAGGAGCCGTCGAAGTAGTGGTTGTGCTCGGACGACATCAGGATGTCCAGGCCCGCCGTCTTGCCATAGGCGAAGGCGTCGGCCGGGCCGAAGGCGCCGGTCTGCGCGGGCTGCGAAGACGAGCAGCTGCCCAGCGCCCCGCCGCCGTCGGAGTCATTCGTCTGGCTGTGCAGATTGGCGTAGTAGACCGTGTAGGGCAGGCTGTTGATGGCCGGTGCCGATTGCGCCTTGACGAGGCCGCGGCCGGCGGCCGTGGGCATGGCCGCATAGGGCGGCAGGTCGACGCTGGCCGGCTGGCCGAGGGCAACCGGCCATTGCTGCTCGGCATGGTCCAGCGGCGCGGCAGCGGCCAGCAGGCGCTCGGCGCGGCCGGTGGTCGCACCCTGGCTC
>NZ_JBFULE010001211.1:0-1153 GCF_056400485.1 Roseateles sp. P5_B10 | reverse complement strand
ACCATGCGCTCCAGCTCGTCGAGCGCCTGCTCGTAGCTGAGGTCGGCATCGCCGTCGCTCGAGGCGGCCTTGGTGCGGGGAGAGGACTTGGTCATTTCAAAACGCGAAACAGCAATTGTAGTCAGCGGGCTTCCTCAGCTTGGTGCCTGCGGACGTAACCGTCGGACGGAGGACGCGGGCATGCGTAGAATCCCGGACCTCTCGCTCGAGCGCGCACGCGCGTGCCTTCGCGCTCCCCTTTTCACACCTAGCAACCTGGCCGACTCGGCAGCCCCGAGATGCGCCGGAGGGACGCAGCACCTCTACCCGCCTGAAAGACCCGCCTGGATCATGTCCGACCTGAGTCTTCCCGTCTCGGCGCTCAAACGCAGCCAGACCCAGCTCCCGGTGAGCGCCTATTTCGACCCCGATCTGTTCCAGCGCGAGCAGGCCAGCATCTTCCAGCGAGGGCCCCGCTACGTCGGCCATGCACTGGCCGTCCCCGAAATCGGTGACCACTACGCCCTGCCGCAGGAGGGCGAGGGCCGGGCATTGGTGCGCTCAAGCCAGGGGATAGAGCTGATCTCCAACGTCTGCCGCCACCGCCAGGCGCTGATGCTCAAGGGCCGCGGCAACACCCAGGCCAATATCGTCTGCCCGCTGCACCGCTGGACATATTCACATCAGGGCGAATTGATCGGTGCGCCCCACTTTGCCGAAGACCCCTGCCTGAACCTGAACCGCTACAAGCTGCGGGAATGGAACGGCCTGCTGTTCGAGGACAACGGCCACGACGTGGCTGCGGAGCTGGCGAAGCTAGGCCCGCGCGCCCAGCTGGACTTCACCGGCTATGTGCTCGACAAGGTCCAGGTCCACGAGTGCAACTACAACTGGAAGACCTTCATCGAGGTCTACCTTGAGGACTACCACGTCGGCCCCTTCCACCCGGGCCTGGGCGGCTTCGTCAGCTGCGACGACCTGGCCTGGGAGTTCGGCAAGCATCACTCGGTGCAGACCGTCGGCGTGCACAAGGACCTGGAGCGCCCCGGCTCGCCCGTGTACCAGCGCTGGCACGACCAACTGCTGAAGTTCCGCGAGGGCCGCCCGCCCGAGGCCGGCGCGATCTGGCTGACCTACTACCCGCACATCATGGTGGAGTGGTACCCGCATGTGC
>NZ_JBFULE010001210.1:0-1153 GCF_056400485.1 Roseateles sp. P5_B10 | reverse complement strand
CCAGTAGACAGCGCATGTCATCAGGGCCCGATTTCTCACCGCTGTTCATGTCGCCCAGATGCGCCTCCACATGCGTCACCTGGCCCTTGTAGTGGTCGACCGCGCCGCGGATCACGCTCTCGACATGCTCAATCAGCTTCTCACGGCCCTCTACGTGGTTGTCGGTCTCGATTTGCACCTGCATTGCATTCCTTTCGGCGTACGGAAGTCGCGCGCTTGGAGAAGAGGGGCAAGCAGCGTGCCGTGCAGCGTGCGCGGGGCGACAGCTTGAACGAATGGGAAGACCGCGAGCAGCATGAAGACACCGCTTCTCACGCCGTGGTATGCCAATAGAAGTGAACGAACTCGTCCTCGTACTCAGCTATGAGTGAGACAACGAAGTCTGTCTTGAGCGAGCGCATGGCAAGAGCTGAAACGAAGCCCATCGGGCTATGAACGGGTGGCTTGGCCGGAACAACGAAATCTGCGCACAGCTCTGCGACCAGCGAACTGAACTCCGACTCCGTCAGTGGCACAAACTCGGAATTTTCGAAATCATCAACGAGCCACGTCGGACGCTCTGTGTACCCCTTCTCGCCCAACTGGGCGACTGCCCAGAATCTCAGACCGTTGTCGCCGCGTTCTTTCGGGGCTCTTGTGATGCGAGCATATTGCTCCGAATCTGGCGGACTGAAGGCGTACTGGGGATAAATCTGAAAGCAAGCGCCGGGGTAGTTTCCAGCGAAATAGTAGTTGCTATTCAATTCGCGACTCAGGCGCTCAAGATCTGCTGAGGAGAACATGCTCGGCCTAACGTTCGTAAGGGTGGACTGCGGACGAAGGACCGCTTGCCCGCTTGCCCGCTGTTCATTTGGCTTTTGCTCGGAAATTCATGCTCTCGAGCTCACCGCTCCCGCGGAATCGCGTACGTGCCCGTCGCGTGCGCCACCGGCTCGTCCTCGCCCTCCGAGAAGATCCACACCTCGCCCACGGCCAGCGACTTGCCCAGCTTCATCAGCCGGCAACGCGCCACCACCCGCCGGTCGGCGCGCGGCTTGCGCAGGAAGTTGATGGACAGGTTGGTCGTCACCGCCAACGGCACGATGCCGATGCGCGCCAGGATGCCCAGATACAGGGCCACGTCGGCCAAGGTCATCATGACCGGGCCCGACAC
>NZ_JBFULE010001209.1:0-1156 GCF_056400485.1 Roseateles sp. P5_B10 | reverse complement strand
TGCTACGACAACGCGAGCGAGTGCTGGGCAGAGCCCTCGGCCGACTCTCGCGCCGCTGGTCTTGGCAGGGGCCACTCCCCGCTTGACCTGGTGCGCGCTRCCGACAAGGCCATGTATTGCGCCAAGCGCGCCGGCCGGGCCCGGGCCATGCTGCTGGACATCTGTGACGTGGATGCGCCGCAGGGGGTGCGCGAGGCACGCCGCCCTCCGGCCGGTCACGACTCCGAGCAACTGAAGCACGGCGCACTCCTCGGCACCGCATTCCCGTCCGGCTGATTGATCACGCTCTCAACAAGGTTGCCCATGCCCAGAATCGCCGGCGATACCCCCACCCTTCCCAATCCCGTCGACGGCACCGTGGAGTACCTCAACGAGGTCCGGCGCCAGGAGGCATTGCTCAAGACGGGCGCACTGCAGAGTGCAATCTTCAACAGCGCCAACTTCTCAAGCATCGCGACCGACGCCAAGGGCGTGATCCAGATCTTCAACGTCGGCGCCGAGCGCATGCTGGGCTATTCGGCCAACGACGTGATGAACAAGATCACGCCGGCCGACATCTCCGACCCGCAGGAATTGGTCGCGCGCGCCGAAGCGCTCAGCGTCGAACTCGACACCTCGATCGCGCCGGGCTTCGAAGCCCTCGTGTTCAAGGCCTCGCGCGGCATCGAGGACATGTACGAGCTGACCTACATCCGCAAGGACGGCAGCCGCTTCCCGGCGGTCGTGTCAGTCACGGCGTTGCGCGATGTCGAAGATCGAATCATCGGCTACCTGCTGATCGGCACCGACAACACGGCCCGCAAGCAGGCGGAAGAGGCGCTGCTCAAGGCCGGCGCCCTGCAATCCGCGATCTTCAACAGCGCCAATTTTTCCAGCATCGCCACCGACGCGAAAGGTGTGATCCAGATCTTCAACGTCGGCGCCGAACGCATGTTGGGTTACGCGGCCGCCGACGTGATGAACAAGATCACACCGGCCGACATCTCCGACCCACAGGAAGTGATCGCGCGCGCCATGGCACTCAGCGTCGAACTCGAGACCACCATTGCGCCGGGTTTCGAGGCGCTGGTATTCAAGGCCTCGCGCGGCATCGAGGACATCTACGAGCTGACCTACATCCGCAAGGACGGCAGCCGCTTGCCGGCCGTCGTGTCGG
>NZ_JBFULE010001208.1:0-1161 GCF_056400485.1 Roseateles sp. P5_B10 | reverse complement strand
ATACAGATGCGATTCTTCCCCCACAGTCGGCGCGCAAAATACTCGCGACGGATCAAAACCAAGACTTTCCGCGCTC
Organism: Roseateles sp. P5_B10; assembly: GCF_056400485.1. Taxonomy (NCBI): domain Bacteria; kingdom Pseudomonadati; phylum Pseudomonadota; class Betaproteobacteria; order Burkholderiales; family Sphaerotilaceae; genus Roseateles; species Roseateles sp. P5_B10. Next base: position 1,085 of record NZ_JBFULE010001208.1, on the reverse strand, counting down.
TCGTGCTGCCACAGCAATTCGGGCTTGGCCAAGCGGTGCGTAGTAACAGGTACGAAACACGCCTCGGGCAATTGCACTGGATGGCTCATTCAGCCCCCCTTTGTACCGAACGCCCAGCTGCCATGAAGCTGGTGCGGTCAGCACGGGAGAGTCGCTTGCAAAGCCGACCTTGTGCCTTCACACGATGGTAGGTTACGCACTCGCGATCCTTAAATACAACGTCTCTGAGGTTTTCCAATATGGGCCGCAGCTGCCCTGGCGCGGCCGCAAAATCCAGCACCCAAGTGCTCGCCCCATCGTTGAACTCCCAGGGAGCCAGTTGTCGGGGCTTTCCGCCGATGAAACGCCGCTCCACCTCTGGAGTAAGCGTCGCCCAGATTGCGAAACCTACACATTCATGCGCAGCGTTTACGAAAACGACGATTTGACCAACCTCGATCGCACGTTGTATTAATATTGCAAGTCCACCAAGCGCCGGACCGCGATTACTAAGATGATTGACCGCGAACCGCATAACCAAGCCGGTCGCTAACGCACGGTCGCGCTCGGCCAAGTCAACCTTCGATTCATCCGATAAATTACATATATACCGCATCGCCTTTTTCATCTCCATATAACGGCAGCTCTATTGGCTATTTTCAGAGTTTAGGTTCATTGGAATCCGCGCACACTACTTCGACTATTCGACCGCCCTGTTCAGTAGAGATGATCTCAACCGCGCGCTGCGCGCCCGCGATGGTCTCAGGGCGATGAGCAATGATTAAACGCGTTAGCTGCATATGGGCAATCGCCGCTGTAACCGCCCGCTCATTCGGTATATCTAAATGGCTTGTGGCTTCATCCAAAGCTAATACCTTTGGATTTTTGTAGAGAGCGCGAGCGAGCAGTAAGCGCTGCTTCTGCCCACCAGACAGACCATGACCAAGATCGCCTACAAGAGTCTCGTAGCGCATATTCATTCGGCTGATTTCGTCGTGGAGCTGTGCCATGCGAGCACAAGACTCAATTCGCTCGCGATCTGGGTTTGTGTCAAAAAACGAGATGTTGTCAGCGAGCGAACCGGTGAGCAGCACGTCCTCCTGCAT
>NZ_JBFULE010001207.1:0-1164 GCF_056400485.1 Roseateles sp. P5_B10 | reverse complement strand
GCCTGATCTCGCGATCAGGCCCTTTTTGCGTTCTGGGCAGTTTTCCGCACTTGGAACAGCTGTTGCAAACGACCTCAGCCCAACCTCGATAACGCACGCGCGGCGCAGGCACCGGGCCGTTAGTCTGCATGGATTGCAGTTCCCGAAGTCGCCCGCACACCATGGACAGCGCCAGCAACACCCCCACGCCGGGCTTGCGTCAGAAACTCATCATTGCCGCCATCGTCGTCACGGCGCTGCTGGCCTTGTTCGGCCTGTCGACCTTGCACGAGCGCACGACCAGCGAGGTGCAGGCCCGCAAGAACGCCACCGCCCTCAGCTTCGAGCGCTCGCCCGAACAATGGCTGGCCCACCCGCGTGAAGCTTCCGAGTTCGAGCGCGCCCTGCAGGCCAAGGACGTTGCGGCCGTCGGTGTCAGCGGCGGCCTGGTGCTCTACACCGACCGCGCCGGCCATCAATTCAGCACGCGGCTCATCGACTGCGGCCTGGGCTGCAAGAACGAGATCGGCTCACGCCTGGGCGAACTCAGCGTGGCCCAAGGCTTTGCGCTGACCGACATCGACGTCGACGCGCGTACCGGCGGCCAGCGCCTGTTCCAGTCCCTGGAGCGGGCCGGGAGCGCGCTGGCGCCGCTGCTCGTCATGCTGCTGATCGCCGGCCCGCTGGTCTATCTGCAGCTGCGCGGCCCCTTGAGCCAGCGTACGCGCCTGGCCGACAAGCCCAAGACCCGCTTCGACGACGTCATCGGCGCCGAAGAGGCCAAGAAGGCGTTGCGACGCGTCGCAGCCTTCATGAAGGATCCCAAGCAATACGCCGCCGTGGGCGCCAAGGCGCCGCGCGGCGTGCTGCTTGACGGCCCGCCGGGCACCGGCAAGACGCTGCTGGCCAAGGCCCTGGCCGGCGAATGCGGCGCCAGCTTCATCAGCGTCGACGGCTCTTACTTCAGCTCCATGTTCTATGGCGCCGGTATCGGCAAGGTGAAGGAGCTCTTCAAGAAGGCCCGCGACGCAGCGCCCTGCATCGTCTTCATCGACGAGATCGACGGCATCGGCCGGCGCAGCAACGGCAAGGAAGCCGGCGGGGGCGGCGGCGAGCAGGAGCAGAACCGCATCATCAACCGCCTGCTGGTGGAGATGGACGGCTTCTCCTCGCTGGAGAATGTCG
>NZ_JBFULE010001206.1:0-1166 GCF_056400485.1 Roseateles sp. P5_B10 | reverse complement strand
AGATTCGCGTCGGCGCAGACAGTTCCTGGCTGACGACTACGCCGCCTCTCAAGCCCCCATTGCCTTCACCCGCTCATCCACGATGCGCAGCAGGTGGCTGGCAATCATCAGCTGCTCTTGGGCCGCCCGAACATCGTCGATAGTCACCGTTCGATGCGAGTGCGGGTTCTTGAACGTCCCGATGGCGCCGGCGAAGAGGTGCGCCGTCGACTCTCGCTCCGCCTCCGGCAGCGACTTGTCGGTCAGCGGGCCGTTTTTGTAGTCGAAGGCTGCTCGCATCAGCGGCACGCCGACATCCTTGTCCGAGAACTTGCCAGCCGTGCGCACGGCGACCTCGACGGCCCGGAACGCTTTGAACACGGCCGTGCCAGGATCACCTCGAACGATGTCCAGCCACACATCCTCGGCAATCGCGGGGTGTAGCAGCGCCTTGGGAAACTCAAGGCTGCCGACGTAGGTCTTGAAGGCTTCCGCTTCCAGCAGCTGTTGGGCGCGCCTGCTTGGTCGCACCCAGCCATTGGACCCGTTGGTGTCCATTTCCGTCACCAGCAATCCCTGGGTGCAAAGCCAGCTCCACGCCTCGGCCACGGCCATCTGGGCCTCTTGGCGTCGGTTGGGCGGATAAGGACAAGGGTTGCCGTAGCCCTCCTCAAAATCCTTCCGGAGCGCGCTTGGGTGGACCATCCCGCTTTGCTGCCGGCGTTGATTCGCCACGCGGAGGACAGTTCCCGCCAGCTCTTCAGGAGCGAGTTGCAACAGAACTTCAACGTCAGGGATGAGTGTGGTGATCTTGTCCATGGCAGGGCGGATTCGGCAAATCCACAAGTTGAGAGCGGCGTTGACGATACCGCTGGGCTGAGAGTGACTCGGCGTCGAGCTCCATGCTGGATCGTCCCGTCCAACAGGCCGCCAAGCCAGCGCTACGCTTCGGACATGTCATCCATCGACCCAGCTGAGCTTCAAGAGTTTTGCGCGGCCGCCCGCCGCGGCGCGGCGCGGAGTCATTGAGACACCAGAAGGACTCCGCATTCCACGGCTTTCCCAGAGGCCAATGTGGTCCCATCTCCGAAATTCTTGGGCACCTGCTCAAGGAGCGCTTCGGCGTGAACGCCGTGTACGTCTGCCGCTACCGGTATGACCGTTCAAAGTCGATGAGTACGCATGCC
>NZ_JBFULE010001205.1:0-1167 GCF_056400485.1 Roseateles sp. P5_B10 | reverse complement strand
TCTCGCCGGCGGCCTTGCGGGTGAAGGTGATGGCGACGATCTGCTGCGGTTCGGCGCCGGCCAGCAGCGCACGCAGGATGCGCGACACCAGCATCCAGGTCTTGCCGGCGCCGGCACAGGCCTCCACGACGATGCTCCGCGAAGGATTGCAGGCCAGCGCGTAGAAGTGCTCGCGCGGCACGCGCAGGCCGTCGGCCCAGTAGGCGAGTTCTGCGCTCATACCCAATCATCCTTTCGGCACAGGCCGCGCGCTTCACAGTAGTCGCAGACCTTGCCCTCGCCCAGCGCCGGCAGCGGCGCGCCATCACGCACGGCCATCAGGTCGGCCTGCAGCCCGCCGCGCAGTGCCAGCGCGGTGTCGCTGACGTCGGCGTGCGGCAGCAGCGCGATGCCCTTGCCATCGTCGAGCACCAGGTAGGCCGCCTGCAGCCCCGGCTCGGCGCCCATCAGCAACGCGTAGGTGGCAAGCTGGGTGTCCTCCAGCGGCGCGGCCAGCTTTTCCTTCAACCCCTTGGCATCGCCGGTCTTGTAGTCAAGCAGCCAAGTCTTGCCTGCAGCGTCGTCGATGCGGTCGATGCGGCCGCGCAGCGTCAGCGCGTCCAGTGGCGCATCGAATGGTTGGCAGTCGCGGTCCACCTCGCCGGCGGCGAAGCGCTGGCCACCCGCCTCGGCCTCGACCAGCCAGGCGAGATACAGCGGGCGCAGCCGCTCGAAGGCGGCCGAGAAAGGCAGGAAGTCCGCCGCGTCCAGCCACGCCAGCTCGGCCTCGGCCGCGGCGCGCAATGCGGCGTCGTCATCGCCCCCCCCGCGCGCCTCGTGGAAGCGCTTCAGCACCGCGTGCAGCCAGGTGCCGTAGTCGCGCTTGTCGGGCTCTTGCTCCAACTCGTCGGCTTCGCGCAGGCCCAGCAGTACGCGGCTGAAGAACTGGTAGGGGCAGTTGCGCAGCGCGTCGATGGCGCTGGCGCTCAGGGCCGCCGGCAAGCGGCCATCGGCATCAGCGGCAGCGCGGTGTTGGGGCTGGCCCGGCGGCGTCAGAAGCTCACGCCCGTCGCGCCATTCATGCAGGCCCTGACCGCTGCGCGCTGCCGCGCCGGCCAGCCGCTCCAGCAGCGGGCTGGCCGGCAGCGGCTCGGCGCCTGCGAAGGCGCAGCGCAGCAGCGTCAGCAC
>NZ_JBFULE010001204.1:0-1168 GCF_056400485.1 Roseateles sp. P5_B10 | reverse complement strand
AACATACCGAGCTCTGCACTCTGCTTGGAAAACCCCTTCCGCCGGTGGTCCCGTCAAAGCACGCGATCCTCCAGCCTCTTCAGGCTCATGCGACTACGGTTGGAGTGCTTCTGGCCAGATCTTCCATGCCCGGTGGCGCCGGGCTTGCTGGAGCCGTTCAGGACGCGGCGCGGACAGCCATGGGGTACGTGCTCCGTATCAATCCCAGAGGAGGTAGTGATTTCTACCTGACGCAGCAAACGGTCACCGCCGCGCCAGTACTAGCCAGGGCGTTACTGAAAGTCGCGGCATCTGCGGGCGAGGTCGAGTACCGCGCCGTTACTCGTGAGATCGATGATGCGGTCGCGACATCAACGTCGACGGGAACTCGATATCTCAAACGCGAGCTAGCGATTGCGGCATACAAGAGCGACGGCAAAGGGGACGCCGCGGCGCGTCGGCTCGAAGAGCTGGTGACGGGAGTTCAGGAGAGTACGCCGAGTGAGCAGATAGACGGGCTGGCTGATCTGGCGATCGCCTTTGCGTCCATCGGCGATCTCCAGCGAGCGCGAGAGTTGCTGGGTACTGTCCCTGCGCACTGTCTTGGAAATGCGCTCGCTGCGCGTAAGGACCCTCTCTACACGATCTGGCGCGACATTCTTGTGCTTGCCAACGAGGCGGATCCGGCTTTGAGACCTCAGCGGGTTGCGCAACTGATGCGGCAGGTGGAGGGCATGAAGGAGACGGAAGGTGCCTCCTCCGCTAACCGGCTGACGATGTGCTTGATCGATGAGGCCATGCGTGTAAACGCGCGCACTGGATATGTTGTCTCTCAGACCTTGTCGGACTGGGGCTTGGTAGCGTGGCCCAACCGAGTAGACCTGGTGATGACAGGAATGCTGGCGCGGCGCCCTGAGATGTGGAGGTCTTGCGCTGTGACATGGTGCGGATTGGCGCTTCCGTTCTACATGGAGCCGCACTACCGGGACCCATACCACGTCGGCAACTTCATTGATGCAGCTTTCGAAGCCGCGGGAGAAACAGGCGCTGCGGACCTGTCCGACATGCTCCTGCTCGCCATCGAGGTCGATGCCCGGGCCCACGAGAGGTGTGATCTCCTGAAACGACTTCAAGCCGCAGCCAAGCGGCATGGGCATTCAACAAGTGAGATCGACAGCGCCGTGCGCCG
>NZ_JBFULE010001203.1:0-1168 GCF_056400485.1 Roseateles sp. P5_B10 | reverse complement strand
GTTCACGGCTGATCAGCGCGACGCCGTTGTAGGTTTTCTGGCCGAACCACTGCACCTGGTAGCCGGCCTCGCCGATCTCCATGGTCGGGAATTTGTCATCGGTGAGCTTGGTCTCCTGCAGCACCAGCGCATCGACGGGGTGGGCAGCCAGCCAGTCCAGCACCTGCGGCAGGCGGACGGCGAGGGAATTGACGTTCCAGGTAGCGAACTTCTTCATCCTGTGATCCTAGCGTCGTCAGCCGCCGACCTCGGCCTCGGTATCGCAGTCCATGCAGTTCTCGATGGGCGGCGCAGGCARGTGGAGATCGCTGTGCAGCTGGCGCAGCGCCGTGCGCAGGCCTTCCTCCACGACCGGGTGATAGAAGGGGCAGTCCAGCATCTGCTGCACGGTGTCGCCGCGCTGCACGCTCCAGGCCAGCAGGTGGCCGAGGTGCTCCGCGGCCGGGCCGATCATCTCGGCGCCCARCAACCGGCCCGTGCCGCGCTCGGCATAGACATGCAGGCCGCCGCGGTTGACGAGCATGACGCGGCTGCGGCCTTGATCAGCAAAGCTGACGCGGCCGACGTCAAAGTCGCGGCCCGTGGCGACCAGCTCCGAATGGCTTGCCCCCGCAATGGCGATCTGCGGCTCGCTGAAGACGATCGCCAGCGGCGCACGGCGTGGGCGACTGTGCACATCGGGCCAGCGCGCCGCGTTGTCGCCGGCGATGCGGCCGGCGTCCGACGCTTCGTGCAGCAATGGCCGGTCGTTGGTGACGTCGCCGGCGATGAAGACCGGCATGCCGCCCCACTGGCTGGTGTGGCGGTCGATCAGCGGGTGGCCTTGGGCATCGCGTGGCAGGTTCAGGGTCTCCAGCCCCAGGCCGTCGAGATTGGCCTGGCGGCCTGCCGTGCAGAGCAGGGCATCGAAGCGCTCGCCACCGACGAGCACCTGGTCGCCGTCCGGCGTCGGGTCCAGCGTGGYGCTCAACGTCAATGGCAGGTCTTCGRCAAACAGCTTCTGGGCCAGCGGCTGCAATTCGGGATCGGTCAGCGGCCCGACGCGGTCACCGCGAGCGAACAGGCGCACGCGCACACCGAGCTTGTGCAGGGCCAGGGCCAGCTCCAGGCCGATGACGCCGGCGCCGACGACAGCGATCGACTTCGGCAGGTCGACCCAGTCGAAGAC
>NZ_JBFULE010001202.1:0-1170 GCF_056400485.1 Roseateles sp. P5_B10 | reverse complement strand
GCCTGGGACAGAACAGCGAGCTGGTTTCCAGAAAGCAGAAAGCCGCCCGGAGGCGGCTTTCAGTCGAGATGACTCGGATCAGGCGGCGAGCTTTGCCTTGCGGCGACGCAGGCCGGCGACACCGACCAGAGCGACGCTGGTCAGGGCCAGCGAGGCGGGCTCGGGCAGCTTGAGGTTGGTGCCACCGCAGACGCCCTTGGAATCGACGGCTTGCGTGCACTTGGTGCCGGCCACGGCGTAGAGCTTGAAGAAATCGTCGCCATTGGTCAGCGTGGCGCGGTTTTCGGTCGCGATGCTGTTGGCGCCACCGGCCGTCTGAGCAAAACCGGAGTTGTAGGCGCTAATCAGCCACCAGCTGGACGTCTTGCCGGCGCCGTTGACCGAGTTGTAGGGATTGCTGGTGTCCTGAACCATGTCGCCATAGTTGCCAACCAGTTCCCAGCCGGCCATCGTGCCGGCTGCAGCGCCAGTCAGCGTGGGCGCTGCGGCGCCGGTCCAGCGGAACACGGACACATCAACCAGGCCGGTGCCGACTTGCGTGGTACCTGCACCGCAGGTGCCGCCGTTTTGGTACGTCATCGCCTGCGTGGTGGTGTTCTTGCAGCTGATCTCGACRTTGGACGTGAAGCCAAGGCCGACGCTGCTCAGCACGGTCGAAGCGCTGAAGCTCAACAGCACCGCCTCGGTATTCTGGTTATTGTCCAATGCGTGATAGGGCGAGCCGTTGTCGGTGCCGGTGTACATGCCCTGGCCGTTGCCCGCGAACTGGGTCAGCGCGCTGCTGGTCCAGTTGCCATTGACCTTGTTGTTGACGTCGTTGGAGGCGTAGAAGCCCGACATCTGAACCGTGTAGGCGGCGTTGCCGCTATCGCCGACCGTGGTGGTGGGCGTGGTGTCCAGGCCCCAGTAGGCTTGGGCGCTCGAAGCCAGGCTCAAGCCGGCGACGAGGGCGCTCAGGGCAATCCAGCGGGACTTTTGGGCTTTCATCGGTTTTCCTTTTGGGCTGTCACCAGCTTTTATTCGCATTCGAGAGGTTTCTAGCAAGCTTGATGCCAAACCAGAAAACTCCTTGACTTTCAATGTCTTGCCAATTTGATCAGGGTGGTGACTGTTGGAAATTGTAAGAACAACCGACAGCCAAATAAGGCCTTTCGCCCCCTCAGTTGAGGG
>NZ_JBFULE010001201.1:0-1170 GCF_056400485.1 Roseateles sp. P5_B10 | reverse complement strand
GCGCAAATCCGGTGCTGAGTACCACCTATTGATGAGGCGACAAGGGGCCGATGGTGCTAGCCTAAGAAGATTAATGGGGGAAGCTTTGATGCGTGTAATTCGATGGGTTCGCCTAGCTCGCCTAGTTTTGATTTTAATCCTTGGCCTAGTCGCACCCACAGTATTGCTTTATCAAGCGCATGAAGCCATTAGCAATCTCGATAACGAAATGGGGTCAAGCATTCAGGTTGAATTGCTTAGCAAGGCAATGCCGGCACCCACTCAAGGATTTAACAGCGCAAACGACTATGCGTTGTTTTCTTTAGCACTTGTTGAATCAAACAGCTTTCGAGCACTGATAAACAAACAGCGAATGAAAATCGCCGTAATGCATGTCGGATTTGCCATCGCGAGCGTTGGTCTGCTGTTCATCGTCTTTGGCGTGGATCAAGGCGGCATTGAAGCCGGCGGTGAAGCTAAGACGGTCGCTTGGAACCTAAAAATTGCTTCTACAGGCGTAGCCGTTTTCGTCCTTGGATCGCTATTAGCCGGAGCCGGCGGGCTTATCGCCAATCCATATGAGACCGCCGGGATTCCAGGATATGCGGGGACGTCACGCTCACCAGCAACTCCATCAGTGTTGAAAAAGGCGACCGTTCAGCTTTGTATAGATAAAACCGTAGATGAAAAGAATATGACGGCCTGCATCCTCAACTCGTTATGACTGTGAGACCATAATGTTTAAAGCCATCGTGTCCTTCCTCATGCTATTGCCATTCAGTAACGCTGACGCCTCTGAAAAATGCCCCTCAACTGCGCAACAGCAAGCGACGACGCCTGAAGGCTGTCGGTGGGTATCAACAAAGGATAGCTGCACGTTGGCGTGCAGACTGCGAGAGGTTGAACCGAGCGGGGGCACGCTGCCATCGGGAGGTGGAAAGACCCAGGGAGTGACCCAACCGCCTTCTCCCGATTCGATGAAAGTCGGGGCGGGCAACATCGTTGTAGATATCAATACCGCAAGATCCGAACGACCTGGTAAGTCCGCACCGAGGAACGCAAAGGCAAATTGACAGAATGCCTCAGAAGGGACAATCCATTGGCTACTTCGGAGTCAATTGGCTTATAAGTGTCCCTGTGTAAGGCCCTCGTGGCGAAACGCCACGCAGCCCAACTCGCGTTTCCCAGCAT
>NZ_JBFULE010001200.1:0-1171 GCF_056400485.1 Roseateles sp. P5_B10 | reverse complement strand
TGGTTCCTGCGCTGCCGCGACCTGATCGACAGCTACAAGCCCGACCTCGTCTACTTCGACAACGCTCACCTGCCGCTCGGCCAGGCCGGCCTGGACATCGCGGCGCACTACTACAACGCCAGCATGGCCTGGCACGGCAAGGTAGAGGCAGTCATCAACGCCAAGGAGCTCTCACCCGTAATGCGTGGCGGCGTGGTGGAGGACCTCGAGCGCGGCCAGCGCGCCGGCATCGAGCCGCTGCCCTGGCAGACCTGCACCTGCATCGGCGACTGGCACTACAACCGCGGCATCTTCGACGCTCACGGCTACAAGTCGGCCGCCAGCGTCATCCACCGCCTGGCGGACATCGTCTCCAAGAACGGCAACCTGCTGCTGTCCATCCCGCTGCGCGGCGACGGCACCATCGATGCCGACGAGCGCAAGGTCCTGGAAGACATCGCCGCCTGGATGGACCGCAACGGCGAGGCCATCCATGGCACGCGGCCGTGGCGCACCTTCGGCGAAGGGCCGACGAAGGTCGGTGGTGGGATGTTCAGCGAAGGCCAACTCAAGGGCTTCACCACCCAGGACATCCGTTTCACGACGAAGGCCGGCGCGCTCTACGCCATCGGGCTGGCGTGGCCGACGGACGGCGTCATGCGCATCGCCGCGCTGGCGCAAGACTCGGCGCTTGCTCCCGGCGCGATCGAGCGCGTCGAAGCCGTGGGCTCCACCGACAGCCTGCCGTTCAAGCGCACGCCGCAAGGGCTGGAGGTGCGGCTGCCTGAAGGCCTGGCTGGTTCGCCGGCCGTGGCGTTGAAGATTTCGKGCGGAGGACTCGCATGACGCTACCTATCCGCAGACATTTCCTGGCACGGGCGATTGCGCTCGTTGCCGCGCTGCCGGCTTGCTCGCTGGCGGCGCCGCCCATACCCACGAGCTCGCTGTTCGACGTCAAGCGCTTCGGCGCCAAGGGCGATGGCCGCACGCTCGACTCGCCAGCGATCAATGCGGCCATTGCTGCCGCAGCGACAGCGGGCGGCGGTACTGTCTATTTCCCGCCGGGGCGCTACCTGTCCGCGTCGATAAGGCTCAAGAGCAATATCACGCTCTACCTGGAAGCGGGCGCGGTGATCGAAGCGGTTGACGCGAGCGTGGCGCGCTACGACCTGCCCGAGCCGAACGAGGCCGG
>NZ_JBFULE010001199.1:0-1172 GCF_056400485.1 Roseateles sp. P5_B10 | reverse complement strand
GGCCTGCACGAAGCTCCGCGTACCAGGCGGCACCTGATCGACCCAGCTGGCCAGCACGCCGTCCAGGGCCTCGGGCCCGGCCTCGAACAGCGCGGCGCGCAGGTCGGTGGCGTCCACGCGGTGCTGGCKCGGCAGGCTCAGCAGGCGCCAGGGCGAGAAGCGGCGCAGGTAGTCGCTGGTGGCATCCTTGAAGTGGCCGACCAGCGTGACGTCGGCGTCGCCCACGCGCTCCTGCACGGCCGCACGCACGGCCTGCACCCAGCGCGCCTCGTCGTAGAGGTCGCGCAGCGGCACGACCTCCACGCGTTCACGCTCGGCGTCGGTCAGGGCCAGGCGCAGCATCTCGGCGCGCTCGGTCCAGCTGAAGGCATGGCGCGGTGAACGCGCCTGGTGGGCCGAGCCGAGCAGCACGATGACGCGGGGCGCCTCGGCCAGCGCCGCGCGCAACAAGCTGACGTGGCCGTTGTGAACCGGTTGGAAGCGGCCGATGACGACGGCGGCAGAGGTCATGACAGCACTCCGGGGAAAACCGCCGCGATGGGCATCTGCCGCCCTTGGCCGAAAGCGCCCGCGCGCAGCCGGATCAGCGGCGGCGCCTGGCGGCGCTTGTATCCGCTGCGCTGGACCATGTGGGCAACGCGTTCAATGAGCAGCTTGAGCAGTTCGTCCAGCACCGGGACGAGGGTGAGCTTGATCATGGCTTGATGCCAAACACTTGTCGCAGATAGGCAAGAAAGGTCTCGTCGTCGCACAGCGTCTTGCCGGGGCTGTCGCTGAGCTTGGCCACGGGCTGGCCGTTGGCGTGGGTCAGCTTCATGACGATGTTCAGCGGTGTGGGCCCCAGGTCGTTGCTCAGATGGGTGCCGATGCCGAAGCCCAGCTGCACGCGGTCGGCAAAGTGGCGGTACAGCTCGATGGCCTTGGTCACGGTCAGGCCGTCGCTGAACACGAGGCGCTTGGTGTGCGGGTCGATGCGCAGCCTGGCGTAGTGGGCCAGGGCCTTCTCGCCCCAGGCGACCGGGTCGCCGCTGTCATGGCGCAGGCCGTCGAAGAGCTTGGCGAAGTAGAGGTCGAAGTCGGCCAGGAAGGCGTCCATGCCGACGACATCGGTCAGCGCCGTGCCGAGGTCGCCGCGGTACTCCTGCACCCAGTCCTCCAGCGCCGCCTTCTGG
>NZ_JBFULE010001198.1:0-1173 GCF_056400485.1 Roseateles sp. P5_B10 | reverse complement strand
GGTTGACGCGCTGGCGCGAGGCGCCGAGCAACTGGGCGAGGTCTTCCTGGGCCAGTTGCAAACCGATGCGGATCTCGTCGCCCTCCTGCACGCCATAAGAGCGCGCCAGCAGCAGTACCTGCTTGGCCAGGCGGGCGGCCAGTGGGCGCGTGTTGAGGTCCTCGATCATGTCGAACATCAGCCGCAGCCGGCGGCAGTTCAGCCGCAGCAAGGCGTCATAGAGCTCGGAGTGGGCCTGCAACAGCGCGCGGAAATCGGACTTGCGCACGCACAGCAGCGTCGTCTCGCCGTGCGCATAGGCGTCGTGGGTGCGGGGCAGGCCGTCGAAGAGGGCGATGTCGCCGAACCAGGTGCCTGGCTCGACATAGGTCAGCGAGATCTGCTTGCCGGCCAGGGACACCGAGCTGACACGCACGGCGCCCTTGGCCACGGCCGACCACTCCTCGGCAGGCTCGCCGCGGTGGGACAGCATGGTCTCGTCGGGCAGGCGGCGCACGAAGGCGCGCTGCAGGATGTCGTTGCGCAGGGTCTCGGAGAGCTTGGAGAACCAGGCGCCCTGATCGATCTGCTGGCGTTCGGCGGGGGTGAGGCTGAGTGCGTTCATGGTCTGGGGGCATTGTGCCGCCCGCGGTTCCCTGGGAATGGGGCCGTTGGCGAGGTGGCCCCATGCTAGAGTGATCCGCGCCGTCTTCACCCCCTCGTTCAACCGATAGCTAGCCGCCCGCAGTCAATGCCCTTCACGGCCTTGCGCCCGACCTTGCTGGGTGCTCTCACACCCACTTTGGCACTGCTGCTTGGCCTGGCGCCAGACGCCCAGGCTCTGGGCCTGGGACGGCCGCAAATTCATTCTGCCCTCGGCAAACCGCTGGACGCCAGCATCCCGCTGACGCTGGCGGATGGTGAACGACTGACCGATTCCTGCGTGCGCGCCGAGGTCTCCGCTGGCGACGCACGGGTGCCGGCTGGGCTGTTGCAAATGCGTATCGAGGGTGAACCCGGCCAGCAACGTATTCGCCTGCAGAGCCTGGCGCGCATCGACGAACCGGCCCTGCGCATCACGCTGGCTCTGGGCTGCCCGCTGCGGCTGACGCGCGAATTCAATGCTTTCGTCGACCCTGCGGCCGATGCCGCCACAGTGCCGGCACCGCCCGCGCCTGCGGCGCCGCCGGTGGT
>NZ_JBFULE010001197.1:0-1175 GCF_056400485.1 Roseateles sp. P5_B10 | reverse complement strand
CCGAACAGCGGCTTGTGCGCCGCGAAGCCACAGTAGATGGCCAGCAGCCGCAGCGAGGTGGCGTCCATCAGGTCCACGCGCTTGAGCTGGGCATCGAACTGCAGGTCCACGGTCTCGTCGGCCAGGCCGCGGGCGCGCAGCAGTTGGCCAAGCACGGCGCGGCCCGCGGGGCCGAGGCGCGAGATGCTGCGGTGGCGCACCGGCCAGTCAGGCGGCAGCCAGCTGGGGTGCAGTCCGTCCTCTGGATGCAGGCCCTGGCGCAGCGCCAGGCGCAGCATGTCCAACGGGCCATGCTCAGGCGCCGCTGGCGCCGGTTCGCTGGGAGCTTGGACGGTTCGCATCAGCGCTTCAACAGCTGGCGCCGCGCCCAGGTGCGCCAGTCCAGGCCCTGGCGGCGCAGCAGGCTGGGCAGTGCGATCAGGCAGGCCACCGCGGCCAGCAGCAGCACGCCGAGCGTGACTGCCGTGCGGTCGAGCGACAGGCCTGCCACTTCGTAGCGCACTGGCAGATCGGCGGCCGCCGCCGCGCCGCTGGCACGCCGTGCCTCCACCAGCGACAGCGAGACCTGGTCGTGGGACAGGCCCTCGATGCTGTGCGCCACCATGTCCTTGACGGTCGGCGCCAGCAGCCGCAGGTCCACGTCCGCACGGTATTTGATGAAGACCGCGGCCGACGAGGGCTTGAGCTTGTCGCTCAGCGGGTCGTTGGCCGGGATCACCACATGCACCCGGGCGGCCACCACGCCGTCGATGGTGCGCAGCGTCTGCGACAGCTCCTGCGACACCGCATAGATGTAGCGCATGCGCTCTTCCGACGGCGTGGACACCAGGCCCTGCTTCTGGAAGACGTCGCCCATGCTGGCGTAGCGGTCGTGCGGCAGCCCCTGCGAGCGCAGCACGTCCAGCGCCGCGGGCAGGCGGCTTTCCTCGACCTTGAGCTGCCAGAGGCCGCCCTCGGCAGCCTCCTTCTCGGCGGGGATGCTCTCCGAGGTCAGCGCGGCCAGCATCTCGTTGGCCTCGCGCTCGTTGAGGTTGGAATACAGGTCGACCTTGCAGGCGGCAAGGGCGAGGCACACGACCAGGGCCGCGGCAGTGCAGAGTTGCCTAGCCATTGTTCTTCAGCAACGAGTTGAACTGATTGCTGCAGGCGCTGGCCAGGGCGGTGCACATATGCAT
>NZ_JBFULE010001196.1:0-1175 GCF_056400485.1 Roseateles sp. P5_B10 | reverse complement strand
CAACTGGCTGGTGCTGATCAAGAGCACGGCCATCGTCTCCATCATCGGCCTGTCCGACCTGATGACGCGCGGCAAGCAGGCCGCGGGCACGACGCGTGAGCCCTTCACCTTCTTCCTGGCCGTGGCCCTCATCTATCTCGTGTTCACCAGCGTGTCGGAACTCGTCTTCGCCTGGGCACAGCGGCGCCTGGCCATCGGCACCAAGGCGGGCAAGTTATGAACTTCGACRCCGTCGCCGAGAACTTTCCGCTCTATCTCAGCGGCCTCGTCACCTCGCTGCAGTTGCTGCTGCTGTCATTGGCAGGTGGCCTGCTGCTGGCCGTGCCGCTGGCGGTCGTGCGGACCGTGTTCCTTGGCTCGCCGTCCCGGCTGGTCTGGCTCTACACCTATGTCTTCCGCGGCACGCCGATGCTGGTGCAGCTCTTCCTCATCTACTACGGCGCAGCGCAGTTCGAGGCCGTGCGAGACAGCTGGGCCTGGCCCTGGCTGTCGTCGGCCACCTTCTGCGCCTGGCTGACCTTCACGCTGAACACGGCCGCCTACACGACCGAGATCATTGCCGGCAGCATTCGCGCGCTGCCCGCCGGCGAGATCGAGGCCGCCAAGGCGCTGGGCATGGGGCGCGGGCTGATGCTGCGCCGCGTGGTGCTGCCCGCCGCGCTGCGCCGCGCGCTGCCGRCCTATGGCAACGAGGCCATCTTCATGCTGCACGGCACCTCGCTGGCCAGCACGGTGACACTGCTGGACGTGACCGGCGCGGCCCAACAGGTCTATGCCAAGTACTACCTTCCCTTCGAGGCCTTCATCACGGCCGGCGCCTTCTATTTCGTGCTGACGCTGTGCCTGGTCGGTCTGTTCCGCTGGGCCGAGAACCGCTGGCTCAAGCCGATGATGTCCCGCTAGCCATGAATATCCAACGCCATCCCTTGCTCTCCCCTGCCCCGGGCACGCAGCGCGAGCTGGTCTCGCTGCATTACGGCCAGCCCGGCGGACAAAAGGCCTACATCCAGGCTTCGCTGCACGGCGACGAGCTGCCTGGCATGCTGGTCGCCCACCACCTGCGCCTGCAGCTTGACGCGCTGGAGGCTGCCGGCCAGATCAGCGGCGAGATCGTCCTCGTCCCCATGGCCAACCCCATCGGCCTGAGCCAGTTCATGCTGCATGCCCATCTGGGC